>CAZXSG010001161.1:0-1796 GCA_964643185.1 uncultured Holophagales bacterium | reverse complement strand
AGGAGCGGCTGCGTGTAGCTCGGCTCGTCGCCCTCGTTGTGGCCGTAGCGGCGGTAGCAGACCATGTCGATCACGACGTCGCGCCCGAACGTGCTTCGAAAGTCGAGAGCGATGTCCACCACGTGCACCACAGCCTCCGGGTCGTCCCCGTTTACGTGGAAGACCGGCGACTGGATCATTTTGGCGACGTCGGTGCAGTACGGCGAGGAGTGCGCGTCGGCGGGGTTCGTGGTGAAGCCGATCTGGTTGTTCACCACGACGTGCACGGTGCCGCCCGTGGCGTAGCCCGTGAGGAGCGACATGTTGATCGTCTCGGCCACGATGCCCTGACCGGCGAACGCGGCGTCGCCGTGGAGGAGGATGGGCAGCACCTTCTTGCGGTCGTGATCGCCGAGGCGGTCCTGCATGGCGCGGACGACGCCCTCGACGACGGGGTCCACGAACTCGAGGTGGCTCGGGTTCGGGGCGAGGCCCACCGTGATCTTCAGCCCGCCCGGTGAGACGTGCTCACCCACGGCGCCGAGGTGGTACTTCACGTCGCCCGAGCCCTGGATCGTGTCGTCGGCGACGTCCTCGAACTCGTTGAAGATCTTCTCGCAGGGCTTACCCACCACCGTGGCGAGCGTGGTGAGGCGGCCGCGGTGCGGCATGCCGATCACGGCGTCCACGATGCCGGCCTCGGCGGCACGGTCGAGGAGCCGGTCCATGAGCGCGACGGCCGACTCCCCGCCCTCGAGCGAGAAGCGCTTGTGGCCCACGTACTTGGTGTGCAGGAACTTCTCGAAGCTCTCGGCCTCGACGAGCTTGCCGAGGATCTTCTTGCGTACCTCGGACGAAGGCTGGAGCTTGTTGCGCGTGGACTCCATGCGGTCCATGAGCCAGCGCTTCTGCTCCGGATCCTGGATGTACATGTACTCGGCGCCGACCTTGCCGCAGTAGGTCTGGCGGAGGATCTCGATGATCTCGCGGAGCGTGGCCTTCTGCGTGCCCGCGAGGCCGTTCGTATAGAACTTGCGGTCGAGGTCCCACAGCGTGAAGCCGTAGGCGCCCGGGTCGAGATCGGGGTGCGTCTTCACGCCGTCGGCGCCCAGCGGATCGAGGTCGGCCGCGAGGTGGCCGCGCACGCGGTACGCGTTGATGAGCGGCAGCACCTTGGCCTGCTTCTCGACGGCCTCGGACGAGCGCCCGCCCTGGAAGAACGGCGAGCCTTCGTCCTTCTCCCACGTGACGGGCAGGTACGGCACCTTGAGCGTCGCGAAGACGTTCTCGTAGAAGCCCGCGCCGCCCTGGAGGAGATCCTGCAGCGTGCCGAGGAAGTGGCCGCTCTCGGCCCCCTGGATGATGCGGTGGTCGTACGTGGAGGAGACGTTCATGACCCGCGCGATGCCCAGCGCGCCGAGGACCTCCTCGGGCATCGCCGAGAACTCGGTGGGATAGCCCATCGCGCCCGTGGCGATGATGGCGCCCTGGCCGGGCATGAGGCGCGGTGTGGACGCGAACGTGCCCACCGTGCCGGGGTTCGTGAGGGAGATCGTGGTGCCCTGGAACGCCTCGGGATCGATCGCGTTCTTCCGGGCCTTCTGGACCAGATCGTCGAAGGCCGCGAGGAACTGCGGGAACGTGAGCGTCTGGGCGTTCCTGATGTTCGGGACCATGAGGTTCCGCGAGCCGTCCTTCTTCTGCACGTCGACCGCGACGCCGAGGTTCACGTTCGGCTTCTTCACGCGGACGGGCTTGCCGTCGACCTCGCCGTACGCGTCGTTCATGCCCGGATGCTTCACGAGCGCCTGGACCAT
>CAZXSG010001160.1:0-1799 GCA_964643185.1 uncultured Holophagales bacterium | reverse complement strand
GTGCAGTACATGGTGGGGCGCCTGTTGCGGCTCAAGGCACCCCCGTCGCCGGCCGGCGCCGCGGATGGCGTCGCCGCGTCGCTGACCTGCCTGATGACCGCGCGTCTTGAGGCCCTCGCAGGGCGACCGGCCGAAGGGGTAGGCCCACACGCGAAAGTACAGTGTCTGTCCGGCGTGCGCGGTCGTTGCCGTGATGCTCGCCGACGTGGTTCCCGGCGAGTACGTCGAGACGAGCTGGAAGGTGCCGGTGGGGGCGCTGTTCACGCCGAGCCACCAATGATCCGTGGTGCCATACGGATCGGCCGACCAGGACAGGGTGAACGTCTGTCCCACGGTGACGTTCGCGGAATTGACCGACAGTGTCGGCGTCGGCGGACCCACACAGCCGCCGCCTCCACCGCCGCCCGTCGTGACGGACACGGCCACGGCATTGCTGTTCGTTCTGAGGCCTTCACAGGTCGAGCCGCCGTACGGGTAGGCCCAGACGCGGAAGTAGAGGGTCTGTCCCGCGTTGGCCGAGGTCGCGGTGATGGCTGCCGAGGTGGTCCCGCCGGAATATGTCGAGACGACCTGGAAGGTTCCGGACGGTGCGCTGTTCACGCCGAGCCACCAGTACTCCGTGTTGCCGTACGGATCGGCCGACCACGACAGCGTGAACGTCTGCCCCACGGTGACGCTCGAGGAATTGACCGACAGCGTGGGCGTGGGCGGTCCGACACAGCCTCCTCCGCCTCCTCCTCCGCTGCCCGTCACCGAAACGGAGACGACGTTGCTGTCGACGTACAGATCGCAGGTGCCGATCGCGCGAATGAAGAAGTAGTAGGTTCCCGCGGTGACGTTCATGTTCACGTTGATCGACGTGCCCGTCATCGGGGTTCCGATGAGCGGCGACCACGGTCCGCCGGAGCTCGTCGAGACGTAGGGGATGTACGTCGCCGTGATGTAGGGGTCGGGCGACCAGCTCAGCGTGACCTGCCCACCCGCCGCCACGCTCGAGGGGCTCCGTGAGAGCGTGGGCTTGGCCGGAACGACGCAGCCCTCGGGCTGGAGGGCGTTGGCGAAGGGAGCGGCGTCCACCGGGACGATCTCCATGGCGCGCGGGCCCGCGAGCACGGCGCCGAGGTCGACGACCTGGGCGAGCGCGCCCGCTGCCGGGAGCAGGAAGAGCGCGCCGAGAAGCGCGCAGAGCGCGAAGATGAGAAAGCCGGGCCGGCGTGGGTTCGTGGCGGTCTGCATGAGACCCTCCTTCCCTCCGAGGCGTGACGCCGAGGAAAAGAAAGTGAGCCGGAACTCGACGCTGGCCTTCGGGGCGGCCGACGAGAACCGGGGCGAATCCTGCCTCGGCCCGAACCGGCTCCTCTAAAATTAGGTCCCGGCGGCGATGCAGGCCTCATGCAGATGCATCACGAGACCACGAGTGTTTGGGAAGCGTTTGGTTTTATCTAGAAGGTCCCGGCGACCTTGCGCCCGAGCTCGTCGGCCCTTGCGATGCGGTCGCCCATCGCGACGCCGTCCCGCCAGTTCCCGGTGACGAAGAGGTGGGGCAGGGCGGCGAGGTCCAGCTCGAGGGCCGCGAGCGTTGCGTGGTGGCCGAGCGGGAGCCGCGGGATCGCCGACGGCCAGCGGGCGACCCAGGCACGCTCGCGCGGGCCGAGGCGCGGGTGCAGGTGACGGGCTTCCCTCTCCGCGAGCGCGAGAAGCTCGGCCTCGGGAGCCGACGCGAGCTCCGGCGCGAGCGCGCCGCCGAGGAACGACGTGGTGATCGCGAGGCCTTCGGGGGCGCGCCCCGCGAAGAGAGC
>CAZXSG010001159.1:0-1804 GCA_964643185.1 uncultured Holophagales bacterium | reverse complement strand
TGCGAGGAAGAGCCGGAGCGGATCATCGCTCCCGACGCTACCCGGCGAGGTCATACGCCTTCGTGCCGGCTCTGCGTCAGAAGTGCGCGCACGAGATGGAGCGCGGCGACGGCGGAGCGGGTGCGGATCCACTCGCGGTCGCCCGGCAGGTCGAAGCTGAGCGCCTTCTCGCCGTCCGGGCCGGTCGCGTGGAAGAAGACGAGCCCGACGGGCCGCTCCTCCGTCCCGCCGCCCGGGCCCGCCACGCCCGTCACGGCGACCGCGACGTCGACGCCGAGCCGCTCGCAGGCGCCGTGCGCCATCGCCCTGGCGGTCTCCGCCGACACGGCTCCGTACGTCTCGAGCACGTCGCGCGGGACACCGAGCTGCTCGGCCTTGACCTCGTTCCCGTAGGCGACGATACCGCCCTCGAACACGTCGCTCGAGCCGGGGATCCCGGTCAGGCGTGCAGCGATGAGGCCGCCGGTACACGACTCCGCGGTGCCGAGCGAGAGCCCGCGCTCGCGGCACAGCTCCAGCACGAGCTCCTGGATCGAGCGCTCGTCCTCGCCGAAGAGATACTCCTCCACCGGCTCCCGCAGACGGGCGGCGAGCGCGTCTGCCCGCTCCTCGGCGCCCGCCTCGACGACGAGGTCGACGTGGATCTCGAAATCGCGAGCGCAGATCGTCGCCTCCACCCCGTCGCCGTCGCCACCGGCCTCCGCCAGAGCCCGTGCGACCGCCGACTCGCTGACCCCGAAGAAGCGCAGCACGCGACGTCCAGGAGCGCTCGTGCGAGCCAGCACGCGCTGGAGCGGCTCGGTCCCGAGCGCCCGCGGCCAGAGCCGGCGCAGCCCCGCGGGCCGCCCCGGCAGTACGACGGCCACGCAGCTGCCGGTGTCGAGCACGATGCCGGGTGCGGTGCCGGCGAGGCCGAGGGAGATGGCCCCGTCGGGCAGCGTTGCCTGCTTGACGACGCCCGGCGCAAAGTCGGCATACGGCCGACCGAGGCGTTCCGCGACGGTGCGCGCGACCGTCTCGATTCGAGCCTCGAGCTCCGCATCGACGCGGAGCCCCCGTTCGGTGACGCGTGCCACGAGCTCCACCGTGCGGTCGTCGTGCGTCGGCCCGGGCCCGCCGGAGACAAGGCACACCTCCGCCTGCATGCCCTCGCGCAACGCCGCCTCGAGCTCGACGGGGTCGTCGCCGACGACGATCAGCCGCGCCGGCTGTATTCCGAGCCTCAGTGCTTCGCGCGCGTAGAAAGGGCCGTTGAGGTCGGTGCGCTCCCCTCGCACGAGCTCGCTGCCCGTGACGACGATTGTCGCTCGGGGACGCGTCAAGAGCCGGCGGCGCTGCGCGACGAGTTGCTCGGCTCGCCGTCGGCCGGGACGCGGACGCCGGTCCCGTTCACCTTCACCTCGACGTTCGCGGGGGCGGCGAGGGAGACGTACAGCTTCTGGCGCGTGAACTGCTTCGACTGGCCGCGCTCGAGCGTGCCACGGTAGAGCGGCTCGCCGGCGCGCGAGCCGCCGCGTACCTCCATGAACGACGCGCCGCGAACGGCGGAAACGGCGACCGTCACCTTGCCCGCGACCGCCTTCGTGCCGACCGTCCCCGCGACGCGCGCGCCGCTGTTGACGCCCTGCACCTTGGGCTCCTCCGCGCCGCCGAAGCGCCACGCGGCGATCACGAGTGCGGTCAGCAGGGCGATGGCGGCGAGCGCGACGAAGACGATGCGCGACTCCCGCCTCTCCCTCCGGCCGCGTGCCTGCGGCACCCGCCGGGTGCGCAGCACCTGGTCGTCGTCGCCCGCGACGAACCG
>CAZXSG010001158.1:0-1806 GCA_964643185.1 uncultured Holophagales bacterium | reverse complement strand
TGCGGTAGAGCGGGAGAACGTGAGTGAGCGCCGCCAGGGCTCTCGGCGTCGGCGCGTCCTTCGGAGCGGCGTCTATCTCCGCGAAGCCGCTCTCGACGAAGAGGCGTGCGATGGACTCGTCGGTGCCGTCCTCCAGGCCCTCTCCGGCCGACCGCAGCTTCGCGACGAGCTCGTCGCGGGGCGGGCTCGCAGACGGCGCGGCGAGCGGCGCGATGCGCTGCGCGGCGAGGAGCAGCCGAAGGAGCGCGCCGTAGCGAAGGCCGAGTGCGTCCAGCTCGCGGGCCTCCTTGAGCGTTCCGCTCGCGGCGATGAACTCCGAGTGCCGGTCGATCGAGGCGGGAGGGCGGTAGGCCGCGAGGAGCGCCGTCTCGAGGTCGTCGATGTCGGGCGTGAGAGACCGCAGACGCGGAGCGCTGCCGGTGGGCGGGAAGGCTGCCGCGAGGTGCCGGCTGACGTCGCCGAACTCCTTCTGGGCCAGGGCCGAGCCCAGATAGAAGAGGCCGCTGTCGGGCGTGGTGCTGCGGCCGTATTCGAGGCTCGCGTCGTAGTAGACCTTCACCTGCGGCACGGCCGCTTCGGCCAGCGCTCGAAGGAGAGCCGGCCGGAGCCCGTCGGCAGCCGGGGCCTTTGCCGGGTCGAGGTGGCCCTTCAGCACGTTTCCCATACGGGCCCACTCGGACTCGAACGCGGCGGTCTCGGAGCGCTGTTTCGGAGTGCGCCCTGCGAGGTAGATCCAGGCCGACATGTACGTCTCGACGGCCGCGAGACGCTGCATCGCGAGGAGCCGCTGTCCGCCGGCCGCGGCCTTCTCTGCCGCTTCCAGCATCGGCTGGATCGCGCCCTTCAGGTCGACCCACATCGGATCGGTGGACGTCGTCGAGCGCACGGCGGCACCGATCCGCTCGATCTCCGCGGTGAGCGGATCCGCGTTTCCAGAGGTGGCCTGTGTCGCCTCGCCGCGCTTGGGACCTTCTGCCGCGAGCGCGCTGGTGGCTCCGAGAAGAATGAGGCTCAGAAGGCTTCTCGCGACAGTGGCACGCGCGTCGATCATGGTCTCCCGATGCGTACGAGACGGCCCGCGAAAAGGTTGCCGCCCCGCGCGCTACGATCACCTGGAGGAGCGTTCCGCATGCCTTCGAAGAAAGCCTCCCGTCGCGAGTTCCTGGGAACCGCCGCCCTGGCCGGAGTGGCCGCATCTCTCACGCCCGGCTCCAGGGCCGAAGCCCAGGACGCGACGGCCGCAACGACCATCGCCGCGTCCCCGAAGTCGCCGGACTACGTCATCGTGACCTCGTCCAACGGCGTCGAGGCCGCCAAGGTCGCGCGGCAGGCGCTCATCCAGGGGAAGGACCCTCTGGACGCGGCCATCCACGGCGTCAACGTGAACGAGCTGGACCCCGACGACATGACGGTGGGCTACGGCGGCATCCCGAACGAGGACGGCGTCGTCGAGCTGGATGCCTCGGTGATGGACGGCCGCACGATGCGCGCGGGCTCCGTGGGCGCGCTCCGCGGCGTGAAGACGCCGTCGAAGGTCGCGAGGCTCGTCATGGAGCGCACCGACCGCGTGTTCCTCGTGGGCGAGGGGGCGCGTCGCTTCGCGTCGGCGCACGGCTTTGCCGAGGAGGAGCTCCTCACCGAGAAGACCCGGAAGATCTGGCGCTACTGGCGCGAGCGGCTGTCCGCGTCGGACGACTGGATCGAGTCGGGCAAGGAAGCGAGCGACCCGGTGATCCAGGAGTTCGTCAAGAAGTACGGCGACGAGTACTTCCGCCCCCAGGGCACCATCCACCTGTCGATCCGCTC
>CAZXSG010001157.1:0-1807 GCA_964643185.1 uncultured Holophagales bacterium | reverse complement strand
CCCTGTTTCTCCCGGGTGCTGGTGAACGCGGGGATCAACCACTACGGCCGCCGGGGGACGGCGGACTGGGCCCTCGAAGCCTTCGCGGCGGAGCTCGAGACGAAACCCGAGGACGTCCACGGGGAAATCTGCGCGTGCGTTTCTCGGATGGCCGCGACGCTCAAGCCCGAGTACGCCGAGGCGCTCCAGCGCATCGAGGTGGACGGTGTCGCGGTGAAGGACTACGCCGTCGAAGCCGGCATCACGGCGACGAACGCCGGGGTGCGCGTCTTCCGCGCGCGGGACGCGCTGCGCAAGCAGGTGGCGCGTTCCTGCGGCACCTGCGCCGAGCACGGCTGTCTCGACTGCAAGTGCTCGAGATGACTACTCGGATCTGAGCGCGCCTCCGGGATCGACCCGGAGCGCCCGCCACGCGGGAGACGCGACGGCGAGGAGCCCGACCGCGAGGAAGACCGCTACCGCCGCCGCCAGCAGGGCCGGGTCGAGCGGAGACACGCCGAACGCGAAGCGCGAGAGGAGCGGAGGCAGCGCGAGCACGCCCACGGCACCCACGAGGAGCGCGGGAAGGACGACCGTGAGGGCCTCGCGAGAGACGAGCGCGAGCACGTGCCGAGCCTGTGCGCCGATGGCGCGGCGGAGCGCGATCTCGCGCCCTCGCGCGAACACGGCCGCGGACACGAACGCATAGAGTCCCGACGCCGCGAGCGCGAGAGCTGCGGCGGCAAAGCTCGTCACGAGGAGCGTGTGGAAGCGGCTGCCCTGGTACTCGTCGGCCACGGAGTCGGCGAGCGAGGTCGTCCAGTGCACGGCCGACGAGGGCGCGACCGCGGCGACGTCCCTACGCAGCCGGTCGAGGAGGCCGCCGAGCTCTCCGGTGCGTGTTCTCACCCCGAACGACACGACGCGGACGTGCGCAAGGTCGAGCGGCACGTAGACGTCGAGGTGGCTCGCGCCGTCGCCGGGGCGGAGCGAGAGCCGGCGCCCGGTGTCCTGCTCCGCGAAGCCGTCCCACGCCACGTCCGTCACCACGCCCACGATGTCGAAGACGCGCGGCGTCTCCCCCGGGCCGTCGACGAGGGAGATCGTGCGGCCCAGAATGGCGGTCTCGCCACCTGCCCGTTCCGCGAGTGCCCGGCTGATCACCGCCGCGCGCCCGCCCGCGAGGTCGGCGGCCGTGGGCAGTCGACCCGCCACGATCCGGATGTCGAGGAGGTCGAAGAGACCGTCGCCCACCTCGTGCGCACCCACGCGCAGACCGTCCTCGCCGAGGCCGGGTATCCCTTTCGCGTGGGGCTTCCAGGCGTTCCAGGCCGGCATCGTGGGGGCGACGACGCCGACGGCCGCGACGTCGGGATGCGCGCGGAAGCGCGCGACGAGCGCGCGCATCTTCTGCGACGTGTCGCCCGAGGGTCCCGCGTCGGCCTCGGAGAACGTGACGGCGAGAGCCTGCACGCCGTGCCTGTCGAAGCCGAGGGACGAGCGGCCCAGGAGGTCGTAGGAACGCACCAGGATCGTGCCCGCGCTCGCGAGGACGAGCGCGATGGCGAGCTGGGCCGCGAGGAAGAGGCGGACGCCGCTCGTCGCGCTCGCGATCTGCGAACGTCCGCCCCGATTGAGGACCTGTGCGGGGTCGACACGCAGCACCCGCCAGGCGGGCACGCCTCCGGCCAGCGCCGAAACGAAGAGCACGCCGAGGGCCGCGAGAAGAAGGGGACCGATCGCGGGCGCGATCTCCACGTACCCGGGAAGAGGCAGTGGCGCGAGGGCCAGGAAGCCCCGCAGGAGCGGATACGACAGCGCGACGCCC
>CAZXSG010001156.1:0-1813 GCA_964643185.1 uncultured Holophagales bacterium | reverse complement strand
CGAGCCACCAATAGTCGGGATGAAAGACCCCTTGCGCCTTGTGTCCTTCCACTACCTCGCCGATGCTGCGCGTACCGTTCAGTTCGGGGCAATCGAGCGTACCGAGATAGGTGCGTTCCAGCGTCGCCGCGAATTGATCGGCCAGCGACACGTGATAAGGCTCAAAACGAAGCGGCGAATCGAGCGGGGCCGGCAAACTGCACAGGGAATGCGCCATCTGAAACAGACGCGTCGTCGGTCGAAACCCGTTCCGGCGTAAAGGCTCGGTCCATGCCGTCTCCTCGATCTTTGCAAACACCTGCGCGATCTTGCAGCCTAGGCCGCGAAAGTGGGCCAGCGCTGCCTGTATGAGTTGATCGGCGACAGGCCCTTGCGTGCTCGGCAGCCAAAACAGGCACGCGGACCCCGATAGGTGAACGCAAACCTGCACGCCTGTGAGTTCCGGCCCCTCCCGGGCGACCCAAATATGACGCGGGTCGAGCGTGCCGCGATCAACGAGGTTCAGACATTGCTGCACCCTCGCTGTTCGTTGATCCACGTTGACGCGCGCAAGCGCGTGGTGAAAAGCCTGCGTCAGGTCGTCCGGTCGAACCTGTTCGATGGTCATGGAAACTTGCCGGAACTCTGTGCCTGAGTTAGGAAGAGCAACAAGAAAGCCGCGAAGCACACCGATAGGGTTGCGCGTCACGGCTTGGAGTAAGGCTTCGAGGTATCGACGTCGCAATCAATGGCTGCTGCCATTCAGGGTGATCGTTTCGCGAATTTTGCTCATGGTGAGGCGATTGCCGGGCGGGTGAACGGTCACTTCCGTCATGTAATGCCGCATCAAGAACAAACCGCGGCCGGAAAGGCGTTCGAGGTTTTCGTCGGCCAGCGGATCGGGCACGTCTTCCGGGTCGTATCCGGGCCCTTCATCGGTGATGCCAATTTCAAATCGTTCGGGGAGCACGCGAAAGAGAAAGGCGGCTCCATCACGATGGGCCACGAAGGTTCGGGGAAACCGCTCGAGCTAACGCGCGAGAAGCGGCGGCTCCAGCTCGACTCCGGCGCGGACACGGCGGCCCTCGTGTTCGAGAACGAGACGTTCGAGCTGCCCTCGGATCTCGTTCCGCTCATCCCGGCGGAGAAGTTCCTCATGCCCGGCGCGGCCGTGGGCTGGCTCGGCTATCCCGACGTGTGGTCCGAGCAGCTCTGCTTCTTCGGGGGCCGCGTGAGCTGCTATTCCGAGAGCGAGCACGCGTACCTGCTCGACGGCGTATCGATCGACGGTCTCAGCGGCGGACCCGTGTTCCACCTGGCGCCGGACGGCGAGCCGGTGATCATCGGCGTCCTCTCGGAATACATCTCGAACCGCACTCCGCGGGGTCCGCTGCCGGGCCTGTCGATGGCCCGGGACGTCTTCCGCTTCCACGCCCTGGTGGAGCAGTTCCGCTCGTGGGATGCGAAGCCGCCCAAGGGCTGAACGCGCGGCCCTGCTCTAAGATGCGTAACGAGGGAGACCCCGTGGAGTCCATCCATTCGTTTCACATCCCGGTCATGGGCACCGGTCATTCCGCGGATACCCCCATCCGCGTCGCCCACGTGGGCATCTCGTCGGTCATTTCGCTCGTGGACGATCTCCTTCTCGAGCGCCTGCGCAAGCACTACTGCGAGGTGTACGGCCTGGCGTACCGGGTGATCCCGCGCTACGAGGCGGACGGACGGGCCCGGCGGATCACGGCGTACCTCGAGGCCGTGCGCGAGATCGTCCGGAAGCGGATGGACGCCGTCCGCCAGGAGCCGTTCGGCCCCCCCAACGAAAACGCCCGGTCCC
>CAZXSG010001155.1:0-1817 GCA_964643185.1 uncultured Holophagales bacterium | reverse complement strand
GCCTCGTCGCCGCATTCGAATCGATGTCACGGAGCATCCAGGATCGTACCGAGCTCCTCGAGAATGAGCGGCGCACCGCCATCGAGCTCGTCGCGAACCTCACGGCGGCCGTGCTCCTCCTGCGCCTGCGCGACGAGAGCGTTCTCCTCGCGAACGGCGCGGCGCGCGATCTCCTGGGCGCGGGGGATCTTCGTGCGCTCATCGCGTCGCCCGATTGGGAAGAGCTGCGCGACCTGTTCGCGACCGCGCGCGCCGCGTCCTCGGGATTCGACGCGCGGGTCACGGCGCGCGACGGACGCGTGTTCCGGGTGGTTCTCGCCCGCCTCGATGCGGCGGGCGCGCCGGGTGTTGCCGACCAGCACGCCGTGCTCGTGCTGGAGGACGTCACGAATCTCCTCCGGGCCGAGCGGCTCGGCGCGTGGCTCGATGCGACCCGCTCGATCGCCCACGACGTCAAGAACCCTCTCACTCCGATCCGGCTCGCCGGCGAGCGCCTCATCCGCTTCGCTGCGCGCGGTGAAGTTCCCGGCCCAGCGACCCTCACGGGCGCGGGGGAGACCATCCTCCGGCAGGTCGACATCCTGACCGATCGCATCTCGCGGCTGGCCCGCTTCGGCTCGCCGGCGGACGCTCCCTCCGGAACGCTGCCGGGGCGGGATCTCGAGCGTCTCCTCGAGGAGATCGCCGAAGACTTCGCGGGCAACGAACGCATCGCGATCCGGGTCGAGGTCGAGCCCGGCGTTCCCGCGGTGAGGGCCGGCCGGGCGCTCCTCCGCGACGTGATCTCGAATTTCGTCGTCAACGCCGTGGAGGCTCTCGAGGGCCGGCATGGCGAGATCCTGCTGCGCCTCGCGGGGCGCGACGGGGAGGCGGTCGTCACCTGTGACGACGATGGTCCGGGCGTGCCCGCGGAGAAGCTGTCGCGGCTTTTCGATCCTTCGTTCTCGACGAAGTCGCGGGGGTCGGGCATGGGCCTCGCGGCCGCGCGGCGCGGCGTCGAGCAGTGCGGCGGGCGGGTTTTCGCGGAGGCCTCGCCGAAAGGCGGCCTGCGCATCGGTTTCACGCTGCCGGGGGCCCCTCGTTGATAACATCTCGGCCATGAACATCAGACAGAGCTGCGGCCTCTTCCTGCTGGGCGTGTTCCTCGTGGTCCCCGGGTGCAAGAAAGAGCCCTCCGGGGCGTCGCAGGGCTCGGCCCCCTCGGGCGGCAAGACTCCGTCCAAGGGCGATGCTCTGTTCATGGCCGAGGCGCCGGCTCTTCTGCCGGCCGAGGTGCTGTCCGATCTCGACGGCATGGGAATCGGCAAGATCTACGTTCCGGGTGCCGCGCTCACGGCGCAGGGGGCGCTCAAGCCCTTCCCGCCCTCTCCCGAAAAGCTGGCGAGGCCGGTCGTTCTCGTTCTCATGGGAGAGAACGGTGCCGAAACCCAGTTCCGCGAGGACGCCAAGGGTGATGCGATCGCCGACTCGTGGGCGCCGGCCCTCAAGAAGCTCCTCGAGGATGCCAAGCCCTGGGCCGACGTCGTGGGACTCCACCTTCACGTTCTCCCCGCGCCCGCCCAGGCCGAGGTTCTCGCGGCCGTGTGCAAGCGGCTCCGGGGCATTGTTCGCATGCCCGTCTCGGTCACTCTGCCCGCCGATGCCCCCGCCGCCTCGTGGAAGCCGCTTTCGGGGGCGGCCGACGAGGCCCTCGTTTTCGCGTACGGGCGCCGGCCGGAGACGGGAAACCTCGCGGTGACCGAGTTCCCCGAGGCCACGGCCAAGGATTTCCCGTTGCCGTTCCGGATCCTGATCGTGCCAGGCGGCTACGGTTTCGC
>CAZXSG010001154.1:0-1821 GCA_964643185.1 uncultured Holophagales bacterium | reverse complement strand
GGCCGCTCGCGCTCGTCGCGCCAGAACCTCCGCCGGCACCCGCGCGCTCCCCTGCACCCGGTCCCTCGCCGGATCCGGCTCCCTCTCCGGAACCTGCACCTGCTCGTGTGGCTCCGGGCGTTCCGCCCTCCGCACCTGCTCCCGTGCCCGCGCCTGCTCCCGAACCCGCACCTGCATCAGACCCGGCGCCGCAACCGGCACCGGCGGAACCGCCGCCGCCCGTCGACGAGCCCGCTCCCGTGGAGCCGACCGCGGCCGAACCGTCCCATGAACCCGCCGACGCCGAGTCACTGGCCGCCGTGGAGCGCGCCGTGGACGAGGCCGCGCGTGTGGCCGCCGAGGCCGCCGAGCGAGAGGCCGCGGCGGAAGACGACGCGCCGATGCCGCCGGAGGCCGAGCCGGCTCCGTCCCCCGAGGAGCCCGAGGCGCGCCCCACCGAGGACATCCTGCCCGAGCCGCTGGACCTCATCGCGAGGCTGTCCCGCGCCGAGTCCCGCGACGACGTCGCCGAGGCGGTGCTGGACGCCGCCCTCGAGTACGTGGACCGCGCGGTGCTCGTCATCTCACAGAAGGACCGCGTGCTCGGCTGGGCCGCCAAGCCGGTTGCCGAGAATTTCCGCACGTTCGTGCTGCCGTACTCCGAGGCCTCGATCTTCACGACGCTGAAGGATTCGGATTCCTTCTACGTGGGCCCGCCGGCCGACCTGCCCGGCAACCGGAAGCTGTTTCGCGCGCTCGGAACGAAGAAGAAGCCGACCATCTCCGTCTTGCCGGTGACGCTGAAGGGCAAGAGCGTGCTGTTCCTGTTCTGCGAGACCGACGCGGACAAGCCCGTGCCGCAGATTCCGCCCCTCCGGCGGCTCGCCGCGATGACGGCCGTGGGGCTCGAGATCGTGCTCCTCAAGAACCGCCTGCGAAACCTGTAACGGCTTGGGATTGAACGAGATAGCCCCTCACGGGTAGACTCGTTTGGCCCGCGGATGATCAAGAACGACCTCGTCAACGGCGTAGCCGCTGCAGCTGATGTGCCCCGCCAGCAGGCGGTGATTGCCGTCGAGACCATCATCGAGGCGATGCGTGCTGCCCTCGCGCGAGGCGATCGCATCGAGCTGCGCGGCTTCGGGGTCTTCATGGTGAAGCCCCGCAAGCGCGGCGTGGGCCGGAACCCCAAGAAGCCCGCGGAAGAGGTCCAGATCCCACCCGGATTCACGATCCGGTTCAAGCCCGGCAAGGAGCTCCGCGACCTCGGCGAGGCGGCGCCCCCGGGCGTCCCGCGCCCGGGCGTGAAGAAACCCTGAGCACGTCCGCGCGTTCCCTCCGAGGCGAACGGTGGTGGCTCCACACCCTGCTGTTCCTCGCGACGTTCGCCACCACCACGTGGGCCGGCATGCTGTATTCGGCGAGCCTTCGGCCGGGGCGCTTTGCTTGATCGCAAATTTGGCGTCGTCGGAAATTTCCGGATGGTCAGTGACCGTCGCAGAGATTGTGTAGTCACCGAGCTGGTCAACGACGTTGCCAAAAATCTGGCCGCGGACGCGGCCGTCGGCGGCGGTCGGTTGTGTAAAGCTGGTTTTTGAGCCATCGGGGTGGGTGACCGTAATCGTGATTGAGACGTTTGGTTGCGGCTGGCCCTTGTCGTTAGCCAATTCACTGGTCGCAAACGGAATTTGCTGTTTAATTTCGCCGGCGGAAATAGCTACAGTAATTTTACCGGCCAGTCCGGGTGACGGAGATGGCGTGGTTGGCGCCGAAACCACCTGTAGCGGGGCTTTTGATTTCAGGCCAAGTTGTTGCTGAAGTTTCGGGTTGGTGGCGACGACG
>CAZXSG010001153.1:0-1821 GCA_964643185.1 uncultured Holophagales bacterium | reverse complement strand
GGGGGCGCAGGGCCTTCGGGGGCCGGGGCAGGTACACGTCGGCGATGTCGACGGCCGGGGGCGTCGCGGGGAGCGGGAGCCGCTGCACGGAGCACACGGTGGGGGCCTCGGGGCGGCTCATCATGCGGGCGAGCGCCGACGCCCCCGGCACGCCCGAGACGCGCGCCTCCCCCGCCACCGCAAGCGCGAGCGCCTCGGCAACGGGCGTCCCGTTCCCGAGAATTCGCAGCTGGAGCGAGCGGTCGTGCGCCACCATTTCGTGCTCGAGGCTCTTCACGAGAGGCGCCACGAGCTCGCGCGGAGCCCCGGTGACGAGGCGGACCCACAGGGACGAGAGCCCGGGAGAGAAGAACGGCACCGGGATCAGCCGACGCCGCACACCGAGCGCCGTCGCCGTGGCCGTCATGAGCTCGCGGTACGAGAGCACCTCGGGTCCGCCCAGATCGGTCGTGACACCGAGAGCGCCTTCGTCGGTGAGACACGCGCGCAGCATCGCGACGACGTCCGCGAGCGCCACGGGCTGCGTGCGCGTGCCCGTCCAGGCCGGGCAGAGCATCACGGGGAGACGCCTCACGAGGCGGAGGAGGATCTGGAAGCTCGAGCCGCCGGGGCCGAGCACGAGCCCCGCGCGGAGCACCGTCACGGGCACGCCGTGCGCCGCGAGCGCGAGCTCCACCTCGCGGCGGCTCGCGAGATGCCGAGAGAGGTGGGTGCCGTCCGCGGGGAGGAGACCGCCAAGGTAGACGATGCGCGTGATGCCCGCCGCCCGCGCCGCGCGCCCGAAGTTGTCGGCCGCGATCAGGTCGAGGTCCTCGAAGCGGCCCTGCGTGAGCCGCGCCGGACGCATCATCGAGTGGACGAGGTACACGGCCGTGTCCGCCCCCGCGACGGCGCGCTCGGAAGAGAGGAGCGACAGGAGGTCGCAGGATCGCCACGTGACGTTCGGGCGGGAGTCCTTGTGTCTCTCGGAGCGCGAGAGCGCGATGATTTCGCTGTACCCGTGATCGGGAGCGAGGGCGGCGAGGAGGGCCTGACCCACGAAGCCCGTCGCGCCCGCGACGACGACCGTGCTCATGCCCGCGCCCGCCGCCTGGGTCTTTTCTTCTCCCCCGTCGAGCGTTCGAACGCGGCCCTCACGTCGAGCGCGACCTCGAGCCTCTCGAGCGTCGTGTAGAGCGTCACGAGCGCGAGGCCGAGCGGCAGGAAGTTCCGGTGCAGCGCGACCCCGCGCCTCCGGCACTCGGTGAACACGGCATGGAAGCTCTTCTGGAAGTGTGCCACCTCGAACCAGACGGCCGTCTGGTCCCCTTCGCCAAAGTGCTTCCGGAGGAGCGCCTCCGCGGGCCCGAGACCGAGCGTCGCGAGGCCCCTCGCGAAGACCCTGGGCTCCTCGCGGTAGAAGCCGCGATACAGATCGCCGATCCCGCGGAGGAAGTCCGCGTCCCACGTCACCCAGGCCGGCCCGGGAGCCCAGAGGAGCCCGCCCTCGTCGAGCGCGAGGCGCTCGGCACGGAGATCGAGAAGGGACTCGCCCGTCCCGAGGAGCGGACGGAAGTAGAGCTCCAGCACGAGCCCCCCCACGAGGGTCCTTTCCGGAGCTGCGAGAGCGTCGTCTTCGGAAAGCGCTTGCCCCTGAAGCGCCGCGAGGATCGACACGGGACGTCCCTCGGCCGTGAGCGCTCGGCCGGCCCGCTCCCGAGCCGCGGCGGAGGACTTGGAGTCGAACTTCTTCAGCACGTCGCAGGCCTTGGTGCGTGCCGCCCGCGACAGGAGTACGTCGAAACACCAGGCCGAGACGAACCACAGCAGCTATCCCACATC
>CAZXSG010001152.1:0-1821 GCA_964643185.1 uncultured Holophagales bacterium | reverse complement strand
TGCAGTCCGCGGGCGTCGAGGATCTCGCCGGCTTCGTGGTCCCCGAACGCCCCGACCGCGACGATCTTCCCCGCGCGGATGCCGACGTCCGCCCGGTCCCGGCCAAGCGCCGAAACGACCGTTCCCCCGCGCACGAGGAGATCGAACGTCAACCCTGAGGCTCCGCCCCTTCGGGGCTGTGGACCTTTTGCCGAAGCACGCCTTCCACGACCTCGCGAAGGAGCACGGGACCTGGGCGATGCGGAGCGTTCTCGGCGTGCGAATCGGCCCAGTCCAACGCGGCCGTCAGAGGAATCCACGAGGCCCTCCGACCGGGAATCGGAACGAGCCGGCCGACCGGCAGGGAGGCCTTCGCCGGAAGCGTGATCCGCATGATTCCCTTGGGGTCGAGGTCGGCGCAGCGCTCCTTGGGCGAGGAGACGAGGTACTCGCGGCAGGAGATCGGCCTCTCGGGATGGATCGAGCAGGACTCGTTCTCGAGAAACGGGCACGCGATCCCCAGACCGAAGTAGGCCACCACCTTGGCCTCGAGCTCCTTGTTGTCGAGGTGCTCGGGCTCGAGGAGAACGTCCCAGAGGCCCGCGGCGGTGGCGGTTTCCTTCGCCTTCGCGAAGCGCTCCTTCACCTGGGTGCGCTTCGGCTCGGGCATCCGCTCCACCAGGTCGCGGAGCTCCCAGGCCTCGAGGGTGCTGATGGGCACCGCCTGCCGGCAGCAGGCGCCGCAGCCCGCCTGACACGTGATCTGCAGTCCGTCGTCCTCCGCGACGTCCACCCCGACGTGCACGAGCGCCTCGGTGAGAAACCGGAACGCCGGCAGCATCGTGCGCGGAGACACCGGCCCTTCGGGGATCGTCATCTCGAGACTCAGCGACCGGCCATCGATGTCGAGGCTGAGGTTGCCCGTGACCCAGCCCGGTGCGGGATCGCTCACTTCATTCCTCCTGCGAGGCGGGGAGCGTAAACCGGTTCGCGGCCTTCGGATTGCGTTTTCCGGGCCGCTCGGCTATCTTCCGCGGTTCACGCGTGGCGCGAGCCGCGTTCGACCCCTCTGCCCCTCTTTCGAGAGAATCCCAAGCAGCCCAGGAGCCGTCATGTCCGCGATCTGCCAGGTGACCGGCCGGAAGACCGTAGCCGGAAACAACGTTTCCCACGCGAACAACAAGACCCGCCGCCAGTTCAAGCCGAACCTGCGCTCGAAGCGTTTCTGGCTCGCCGAGGAGAAGCGCTGGGTGCGCCTCCGCGTGTCCACGGCCGCGATCCGCACGATCAACAAGGTCGGCATCGAGAAGGTCCTCCGGGAAATGGGTCCCGCCAAGTAAGGCCCTTCACGGCGCGCCTAGCCGGACGATCGAACCCGATCGAGCAGCCCGATGAGGTGCGTGAGCTCGGCCTCGGACAGGTTTCCGAGGCCCTGCGCGTCGAGCTCCTGAACTGAAGGATCCAGCCGGGCCAGGACCTCGAGGCCCGGCTCGGCGATCCAGCAGAACACCTGCCGGCGGTCTTTCCGGCTCCGCTCCCGCACGACGAGGCCTTTGGCTTCGATGCGGTCGAGCAGCCGGGTGATCCCCGGAGCCTCCTCGATCATGCGCTCGGCGATCTCGAGCGTCGGCAGCCCGTCAGCGCCCGCCCCTCTCAGGATGCGGAGCACGTTGTACTGCTGCGGCGGTAGGTCGTACGGCGTCACGTGCTGACCGAGCCGGCCGCGAAGCACGTCGGCCGTCCGAAGGATCCCCAGAAACCCCCCCTGCCTCCGGCTCGGAAAAGGTCCCGGCCCCCTAGACCCCCGCCGGATTGCCCCCGCGCCGCCTGGGCCCACCCCAG
>CAZXSG010001151.1:0-1827 GCA_964643185.1 uncultured Holophagales bacterium | reverse complement strand
GAAGACGAGGCTCTTGCCGCTCGGGAACCAGCTCGGCCGGGTGTCCACGGCCGGGCTCGTCGTGAGCTGGGTCTCGCCGCTGCCGTCCCTTTCGATGACCCAGATGTCCTCGTTGCCGCCCGGCCGGAACCGGCTGAACGCGATGCGGGATCCGTCGGGCGAGTAGACGGGCCGCGTGTTCCGCCCCGTTTCGTTGGTGAGCGAACGCGGCTCGCCCCGCGGCTTGCCCGCGGCGTCCAGGGAAACCGCCTGCAGGTTGCTGCTCACGGCCATCGCGCTGTAGAGCATCTTCGTGCCGTCGCGCGAGAGGCTCAGGTAGCGCAGCCGTCCGAGGCTCTGCGTGGTGATCGTGCGGATCCGGCCCTTGGGCTTGCCCGAAACCGGGTCGATGGCCAGCGCGACGATGCCGAAGTTGGAACGGTCGGGGCTCGCGCAGAAGTACATCGTGCCGCCGTCGGGCGAGAACACGGGATCCCTGCAGGCCGGCTGATCGGCAACGAGCGTCTGGAGGTCTCTGCCGTCCACCCTCACGGTGAAGATGCGCACGTTGCGGCTGTCGGACGACGTGAACGCGATGCGTCCGCCACGGGGCAGGAAGACCGGGCTGCCGTGCCCGCCTTCGGGCGTTCCCCGCCGGGTCACGGCCACGGGCTCTCCCCCGGCGGCGTCCACCACGAAGATCGTCGAGGGCGGAAGGGCCGGCACGGCGGAGGGCGAAAGATCGAGCAGCGGCTGCGACTGGAACGCCACCTTCAGGCCGTCGGGCGAGAACGAGGGATGCGAGCCGAACGTCGAGAGCTGGCGCGACGCGCCGCCGAGCGACGGCACGATCCACACGCCGCCCCGTCCCTTGCTCGAGTACGCGATCCACTGGCCGTCGGGCGAGATGACGGGCTCGAGATTCTGGAGGCCGTCGTTCGTGATGGGCAGCTCGCGGCCGCCGGGAGTCAGCGGCTTCACGTAGATCTCGAACGCGCCCGTTCTGTCCGACGCGTACGCGAGCGAGCGGCCGTCGGGCGCGAAGGAGGGATGGAGGTCCAGCCCGGCGGAGGCCGTCACCTGAACCGAGAGAACGGGTTGGTTCTCCGCCTCGGGCGCCCGCGGGCCCGCCGGCACGGGGGCCGGGGCCGGCGCTTCGGGAGAGCGCGCGGACCTCACGCCGATCAGGGTGACCACCGCGAGGAGCGCGACCCCGGCCGCCCCGAGTCCGGCTTTGAGCCTCTGTGAGGGTACGCGCGCCGCCGGGGACACGGACGGCGAAGCGGCAGGAGGAAGGGGGATTGGCGCCGGGGCAGAAACCGCGGACGCCCCGAGCGCCGGCAGCTCCACGGTGGGTGCCGAGGGCTCGGCGTGCCGCACGAGGAGCGCCTCGTCGCCCGCGAGCACCCGCGCGACCTCGTCGGCGTGCCGGAAGCGCGCCTCGGGGTCCCGCTCGAGGCACCGGAGGATCGCGCCTTCCCAGAGCGTCGAAACCCCCGGGAAATCGCGCTTCGGCGTCGGCGGCGGATCGTTGAGCCGCTTCCAGAGCATCGACACCGCGGACTCTCCGGTGTGCGGCAGGACGCCCGTGACCATCTCGTACATCACGACCCCGAGGGCGTAGATGTCGGCGGCAACGCCGACATCCTTTCCCTCGGCCTGCTCGGGGGCCATGTAGTTCGCGGTGCCCACGACGAGGCCCGAGCCCGTGAGGCGGGCGTCGAACGTGACCCCCCCGTGAGCAGCCAAACCGAAGTCGGTGACGACGGCCCGCACACCCCGGGGGTAGCTCGGATCGTCCACGAGGAGCACGTTCCCGGGCTTGAAGTCCCGGTGCACGATCCCGAT
>CAZXSG010001150.1:0-1831 GCA_964643185.1 uncultured Holophagales bacterium | reverse complement strand
CCTCGCGACCGATCTCCTCGACGGCGAGACCGAGGACGGCAAGCTGGCCGTCGAGATGGGGAAGATCAAGGCCATCGAGCGGCGCGGACGGAATTCCTCGGACGTGATCCTCAAGGACGGTCGCACGCTGAACCTCCGCGGCACGAACGACGTGGATTCCGACAACCGCGGCCTCTTCGTGGACGACCCGCGCTACGGCCGCGTCCTCGTGGCGTGGACGGCGTTCGAGCGCGTGGACTTCGAGGACGCGGGCTCGGGTCCGGGCTACGACTCCTTCCCGTCTCTGGGCGCGCTCAAGGGCACCGTGACGAAGGAGGACGGCTCGACGCTCAAGGGAAAGCTCGTCTACGACGTGGACGAGGCCGAGGGCTGGGAAACGCTGGACGGCGAGAACGACGGGCTCACGTACAGCATCCCGTTCGCGATGGTGTCGTCGATCTCACCCATGGGCAGCTCGCGCAGCAAGGTGACGCTCAAGGGCGGCACCGAGGAGCTCCGGCTGGAAGATTCGGCGGACGTGAGCGATCGGAACGCCGGGGTCTTCGTGCTCGACGGCGACCGCAAGACCTACGTGCCCTGGGACGACGTGAAGCGCATCGACTTCGATCGGTGAGGTGTCACACCCGAGGCTCCGCCCCTTCGGGGCTGCGCACCTACCGCTTGGCCCGGGGCGTGCTTCTCCGGGCCACGCATGCCAAACCGTCTCCAAAAGGGTGCCGCGAGCGCCCTCGTCCTGGCCCTCGCGGTGACTTTCGGAGTGACCTCCGGCGGCTGCGTTTCCGGCAATCGGGACGCAGCCGCTTTTGCTTCCGCGAGCCGTGAGATCCAGCTCCGGCAGGCGGGCAAGACCAACGCCGACGTGCGGGCCGACGTGAAGCGGGCGCTCGACGAGCTCGCGCTCATGGAAGAGCGCACCCGCTTCGAGGAACAGCGCCTCCGCAAGCAGTACCTGCTGGGCTACGGCGCGGCCGCCGGGCTGCTCGTGACCGGAGCGCTCATCGGCGGGAGCAAGTTCGAAGGGAAGTCGGCGGCGATCAGCGGGGCCGGCCTCGGGGTCGGGATCGCGGCGTTCGCGATGCACATGGGCCAGTCGGGCAAGCTCTCGGCCTGTCGCGCCGTTCTGGATCGGGCCGGGGCGGACCTCCGGACGTTCGAGGAGAAGAAGGTTGCGTCGGCTGCCGCCTCACCCGATGAGCTGCACCGGGATCTCGTCCAGAGGATGTACGAGGTGCGCTCGGATCCGTCCTGCGCGTCGGTCGTCAGGTAGACGAGCGACCGGCGAGGAGATCGGCGAAGGCGCGATGGTCTTGGGTGTCCGTCCCCTCGCGGCCGCGGGCGAGGAGGTGGCTCAGATCGCCCGAGAGAAGCGCCCGCGTATCCAGCCGGAGCCCAGGGAAGACCCGGCTCGCCAGGACGCCCTCGGCATCGGAGGGTATCGGCTCGTAGCGACCCTCGACGAGCTGGAACCAGTCCACGGCCCCGTCGTGCGTGCGCACCACGAGGTACTCGCGCGCGCCGCTCCGCCGGTAGGCCTCCTTCTTGTCGTGAAGGTCATAGCTCGCGCTCGACGCGGCGATCTCGACCACGAGCTCCGGAGGCCCTTCCAGGTAGCCGTTCGGCCCGATCTTCGAGGTGCCCCGCTCCAGGCGCAGAAACGCGTCGGGCTGGACCTCGTTGTCGGAGTCGAGGATCACCGTGGCGTTGTCGCCCGCGTCCACGCCGGGGGTTGCCGCGGCGTAGTTGCCGAGCCAGGTGATGAGCGCCGCGTGCGGGCGGGCGTGGAGGGCGTGCCTCACGGGAGAGGCGATGTACACCACCCCCTCGACGAGCT
>CAZXSG010001149.1:0-1832 GCA_964643185.1 uncultured Holophagales bacterium | reverse complement strand
CCTGGCCGTTGGACGACTCCGGGCAGGGCAGGTGCGCGAAGAAGACGATGTCGATCTCGTTGACGACGCTCTGGGAGAGCATCGCGATCATGGTGGGGGTCGCGAGCCGCAGGATGGTGGCGGCTGGCCCTCCCCGCGTATCGAGGACCTGGCCCTCGCGGATGGCGGGAACGTCCATGTACGGCCGCCCTGCTAGCAGCGACGACGCGGCAGGTCGAGGCCGGCCCTGGCCGACGAGAGGTCGGGCCTTTGCTGCCTCCGCCGGCACGGCTAGGGCCGTGCTCCATGCGTGGAGCTCCTTTCTTCGGTCCGTCGCGGGTGATCCTCGCCTCCTTCGCCCTCGCCTCGCTGCTCGCCGACGCCGGCTGCAAGAAGAAGGAGGCGCCGCCCGAGGCCAAGAAGGAGGCGGTCGCGCCGGAGACCGCCGTCCCCGCGCCCGACGGCATGATCGCCGAGGGGATCATGAAGTCGCCCGACGCGATCATGGCCTCGCTACGCACGATCAGCCCGATCATCCCGGACAAGGCGGCGCCGATCCTGGCCGACGTGCTGCACGTCAACCGCGTGGTCGCCGACGAGATCGACGGGCAGCGCCCCGCGTTCTTCGTCATGGCGCGCAAGGGTGAGGCGAGCCTCTACGTGTTCGCCGCGCCGATCAAGGACGCGAGCAAGGGGGGTGCCGAGCCCGTGAAGCTCGGGATGTCGCCCATGGGAGACAACCTGCCCGGGCCCTCCCCCGCCCGTGGCCGCCCAGATGGCCCCGGCGTCGTCCTCGAGAAGGTCGTAGACGTAGTCGTTGGGAAGCCCGTTCGCGGTCGAGAGGGTCGTGATCTTCCCGCCCGAGATGCGGTCGATCCCGCCGCCCGACGTGCCCACCCACACGTTGCCCCGGCGGTCGGGCAGCACGGTGAGGATGCGGTCGTTGGAGAGCCCGTCCTTGGCGGTGAAGCGCGAGGGCGGCCCCTTGCGCGGGAAGCGCCAGAGTCCCGCGCGGAACGTTCCCACCCAGAGCGTGCCCTCCGCGTCGAAGACGATTTCGTGAACGTCCTCGACGTCCCATTCGCCGGCGACGACCTTCCCGTCCCGCACGCGCGCGACGCGGCCCGCCACCACGGCGACGACGATGCTGCCGTCGAGAGGATCCTCGGCCAGCCCGTAAACGCGCCCGTCGGGCAGGCCGTCCTTCGTGGTGTACGTCGCGGCCACCCGGCCGCCGCGCACCACCGACAGCCCTCCACCCTCGGAACCGACCCAGAGATCTCCCTTGCGGTCCTCCAGCACGGCGCGGATGTTGTCGTCGGCGAGCCCTTCCGGGACACCCACGGGCGTCAGGAGACCATCGCGCAGGCGGTTGAGGCCGCGGCCCAGGGTACCGATCCAGAGGTTTCCCTCGCGATCCTCGAGCAGCGAGTAGACGGAGTTCGAGGAGAGCCCCCGGTCCGCACCGAGGCACGAGAAGCCCGAGGCATCGAGCCGGCAGACCCCGCCGCCGTAGAGCCCCGCCCAGAGCGTTCCCGAACGGTCCCGAAGTAGCGCCCGGAAGCCGCTCGACGGAACGCCCGGGATGGGCTCGTTGACGATTCCCCTGGGCGTCAGCCGCGAGAGCCCGGCGGGATCCGTTCCCACCAGGATGCCGCTCGCTTCGGCCAGCACGGTGCGCACCCTGTCGTGCACGAGGCCGTCGGCCGTTCTCAGAGACTTCATCGCCGTGCCGTCCCAGAGGCTCACGCCGGCTTCCGTGCCGATCACGAGCGTGCCGTCGGGCGCCTGGGAGAACGCGTTCACTCGGTTGCTCGCGAGCCCCTCGCGATCGGTGAACGCGCGCACGTCCC
>CAZXSG010001148.1:0-1834 GCA_964643185.1 uncultured Holophagales bacterium | reverse complement strand
GGGGCCGCCGGGGCGGACGCGATCCGCGGGGCCACCGGCGCGATCGAGGGCGGAAAGACCGTCGGGGCGGTCCTGGACTACGCGTTCATGGGCGGCTCGATGGGCTCCGTCGTGGGCGAGGTCCTCACCCGGTCGGCCGAGCTCGCGCTGGACGAGAAGTGCCCCCGCGGCATCGTCACCGCCTCGGGCGGCGCGCGCATGCAGGAGGGGATCCTCTCTCTCATGCAGATGGCCAAGGTGTCGGCCGCGCTCGGGCGCCTGGGCGCCGCGCGACTGCCCTACGTCGCGATTCTGACCGATCCGACGACGGGCGGCGTCACGGCTTCGTTCGCGATGCTGGGTGACGTGACCCTCGCCGAGCCGAAGGCCCTCATCGGGTTCGCCGGCCCGCGCGTCATCGAGCAGACCATTCGCCAGACGCTGCCCGAGGGCTTCCAGCGTTCGGAGTTCCTCCTCGAGCACGGCTTCGTGGACCTCGTGGTGACGAGGCACGAGCTGAAGGCCGCGCTCGCGAACGTCCTCCTCCTCCTCTCCCCGCAGGCCGCGTAAGAGCGTCGAGCGGGTCGAGCAAAGAGCGTCGATGCCGGAGCAGAGAGGCCTCGACTGGCTGGAGGCGCTCGGGCCGCAGAAGATCCGTCCCGGTCTGTCGCGCACGCTGGCTCTCCTCGAAGCGCTCGGCCGCCCGGACCGCGCGTTCCGTTCGCTCCTCGTGGGCGGTACCAACGGCAAGGGGTCGACCGCGGCCACGGCCTCGGCGCTCCTCACGGCCGCAGGCGTCCCCGTCGGGCTCTACACCTCGCCGCATCTCGTCTCGGTGACCGAGCGGGTGCGGGTCTCGGACGTCGACGTTTCCGAGGAGGAGCTTTCGTCGGCGCTCATCGAGGTCGCTGCGGTGGCGGGCCAGGGAGATGAAGCCCCCACCTACTTCGAGGCTCTCACCGTCGCGGCATTCGTGGTCTTCCGGCGGGCGGGGACGAGGGTCGCCGTGGTGGAGGTCGGGATCGGCGGGCTCCTCGACGCGACGAACGTGCTCGACGCCGAGGTCGCGATCGTCACGAATGTGGGGGCCGACCACCTGGAGACGCTCGGACCCGCCCTGTCCGACGTCGCGCGGCAGAAGGCCGGCATCTTCCGGCCCGGCGCCGCCGCGCTCACGGCGGCGGAGGGCGAGCCCCTCGAGGTCCTCCACGAGGAGGCCGGACGCCTCGGGACGCGGCTCTTCGACGTGGGGGCCGCCCGTGTCCCGGGCGCGGCCGCCGAGCCCCTCGACGACGTGATCGCGCTGCCCGGCGCGCACCAGCGGGTCAACGCCGCGCTGGCCGTGGGTGCCGCTTTTGGCCTCGCGAGGCTGTCTCCCGAGATCGTGCGCGCCGCCCTGCCTCGCGTTCGGTGGCGGGGACGCCTCGAGACGCTCCTCCGGCCGGGACGGCGGACGCTCCTCCTCGACGGCGCGCACAACCCGCACGGCATCGAGGCCCTCGCCGCGCACCTCGACCGGACCGGGCTCTCGGGCCGCGTCGATCTCGTGTTCGGAGGCCTGGCCGACAAGGACCTCGCCGCCATGCTCGCGCCGCTCGTGCCGCGGGCGGCCCGCATCGTCTTCACGCGGCCTCCCTCGCCCCGCGCCGAGGATCCCGCGAGGCTCGCCGCGCGCTTTCCCGGGTCCTCGGCTGTCGACTCTCCCGAAGAGGCCGTGCGGGCGCTCGACGGCGGGCCCGGCGAGCCCCCGCTCCTCGTCGCGGGGTCGCTCTACCTCGTGGGAGAGGTTCTGCGCCTCTTCGGGTCACAATCCCGGGGTTCATGAGCGACGCCGTTCCACCTCCCGTCGTGGCCT
>CAZXSG010001147.1:0-1837 GCA_964643185.1 uncultured Holophagales bacterium | reverse complement strand
ACTCCGAGGTCGAGTAGAGCCGCCTCTGCATTCCGGCCCAGCCCGCGAAGAGCATTCCACCGAACACGGCGAACGCGAGGAGGAGCGTGATGCCGGTGTGGACGTACGCGAGCTTCGAGGAGAGCGGGCGCCCGAGGAGCGCCGGCGCGAAGTGATGGAGCGCGGCGAACGACGCGAAGAGCACCGCGGCGGCCATCGTGAGGTGGAAGTGGCCCACGACGTAGTACGAGTCGTGGAGGTACACGTCCGTCGTGATGGCCCCGAGCGGGAGCCCCGTGAGCCCGCCCGCGACGAACACGAGGAGCATCGCGAGCGCGTTCACCGAGGCGGGCGAGGGCGAGAAGCGCCCGGTCGCGAGCGTGAGGAGCCACGTCACGACGAGCGCGGCGGAGGGCACCGAGATGAGGAGCGTGAGCACCATGAACGCCTTCGAGAGGAGCGGCGAGAGACCCACGACGTACATGTGGTGGCCGTAGACGAGCGTCGAGAGGAACGTGATGGCGACGAGTGAGGCCACCGCGAGCTTCCGAGCGACCGGAGGCCGGCCCGACGCGACAGAGAGGAGATCGGACACGAGGCCCCAGCCCGGCAGGATGAGGACGTACACCTCGGGATGCCCGAAGATCCAGAAGAGGTGCTGGTAGAGGATCGGGTCGGAGCCCTGACCCACGAAGAAGCTGGTTCCGAGCGCGCGGTCGGCGAACAGCATTCCGAGGCCCGTCGCGACGACGGGCACGAAGAGCACGGTGAGGAGCGACGACAGGAAGATGCCCCACGCCGTGAGACACATCTCGCCGAAGCGCCGCGCGGCGAGCGTCGTCGCCACGACGTCGAGGGCGACGCACAGGGACGACAGCGCCGCGAGGAGCACCGCGACGATCCAGAACGACTGCCCGGCGAGCGGCGCGCCCAGCTTGGTGGATAGCGGCGGGTAAGCCGTCCAGCCTGCGCCGGCCGTGCCCCCCGGAACGAAGATCGAAGCGAGGAGCACGAGGCCGCCGAGCGCGAGGAGCGGAAACGACGCGCGTGTCAGACCCGGGAAGGCCGTGGTGGAAACGCCCAGGAGCCGCGGCAGCGTGAGCACGGCGAGGCACGAGACGAGGAGCGGCGTGATTGCGAAGAAGATCATCACCGTGCCGTGCAGCGTGAAGAGGCTCGTGTAGGCGGAAGGCGTCACCGCGCCGCTGCTGCCCGGGAAGAGGAGCCGCCCCACGAAGGGCACGCTCTTTCCCGGGGCGGCGAGCTGCCAGCGGATGACGAGCGCGAGGAGCCCGCCGAAGAGGTGGAAGGCTCCGCCGAAGACGGCCTAGGCCCGCGCGAGCCGCAGGCGGGGACGGTCGTCGAGCGCGAGGCTCACCGCACGAACTCCCAGCCCCACGCGGCGTCCGGGTTCGCGGGATCGAACCGGAACGCCGACTCCGCGCTCTCTTCGGCGTGCCACCGCGCGTAGGCCGGCGCGGGCAGTACCTCGAGCGTTCCGCGCATCTTGTAGTGGGCGAACCCGCAGAACTGCGAGCAGGCGATCTCGTAAGTGCCCGGTTCCCGCACTGCGAACCAGGTGCGTGTGGTGCCCGCCGGATGCGCATCGTGCTTGAGTCGGAGAGCGGGAACGAAGAACGCGTGGAGCACGTCCTTCGAGCGGAGGTTGAGGACGACGGGGCGGCCCTCGGGAACCCGGAGGACGTTCAGCGAAACGACGTCGTCGGGGGTGCCGAACGCGCGGTCGTTTCCGGCCAGACGGAAGTTCCAGGCCCACTGCTGCGCGAGCACCTCCACGCGGACGACGTCCGGGCCGCCGGGGATTCGGCCGTACACCTCGGCGAGGTCCTTCTGCGCG
>CAZXSG010001146.1:857-1840 GCA_964643185.1 uncultured Holophagales bacterium | reverse complement strand
GGAGTCGCGTTGACGAGATCCGGCGCGGCGTTCGCGGGCGTGGTGCCGGGCGAGACAGACGTCGCGGTACGGGGCTTCAGGCGGGCCGCAAGGACCGGAATCCGGGCGAGGAGCGATCCCACGAGCGCCGTGCGGCGTTCGAGCACCTCGACGACGAGGAGCCCCGCCGCGAGGAGGAGCAGAGCGGGCGCGAGGGACGTGGTGCGAGGCGCGCGGGGGAGGTCCTTCCAGGTGGCGTCCAGAGCGACCCGCTCGACGCCGCCCGTCGCGCGGGCGAGCCGGCGCAGCAGCTCGGGACCGCGGTCGTCCGTTTCGGGCCGGAGCTCGGCCGGATACGGCAGCACGAGCGGAGCGAGCGTGTGGCGCGCGCCGCCCGGCAGCTCCACGGTGGGCAGTGCGACGTCTTCACCGTGCAGGGGAAACACGGTGCGAAAGAGATCGGGCGCCGTCCGCTCCATGGCGATTCGCGTCACGCGCGGGGTTTGCCCGGGGATACCCGAGAGGACGATCGCCTCGGGCGTTCCGCCCAGCGCGTCGGCCGCCGCCTCCGTGGCATGGAGCGTGATCTCGCCCGCGCCGTTCACGACGCGCCGCTCGAGGAGGAGTCCTTCCGGCAGCGGGTCGCGATCGCCCGAGACCCAGCGCGCGAGGCTGGCCCAGAGCTCGGGCGCGTCCTTCCAGGCCGCGAACGGCCCGGAGCTCTTGCCCGAGGCCTCGGCCGTCACCGAGACGACGCGGCCGGCGCCGGCCGTCCAGTGCGCGACGAGCGGCGCCGCGTACTCGTCCTTCGTGATCGCGTCGAGGCTCGCGCCCTCCTTCAGATACGTGAGGTCGTACCCGCCCACGGGCGGAGCGGTCCCGAACGCGCGGCCGGTGAGCGCGAGGAGGCCCGGCGTGAACGCGAACGGCGTGACGTCTTCCACGAACGCGCTCCGCGCGACGACGAACGTGTCCTCGGCGAAAAGCGCGGGCAGCGACCCCGG
>CAZXSG010001146.1:0-847 GCA_964643185.1 uncultured Holophagales bacterium | reverse complement strand
CCAACCGCTCCTGCCGCGGGCCCTGACAACGCCGTTTCCACGGGCGCGCGCCGCGGGAGGACGAACGGGTCCTCGGCGAAAGGCGCGGGCAGCGACCCCGGGTCGTTCGTGAAGTAGACGTTGCCGCCGCCCCGCCGTGCCACGTCTTTCAGGAGCTCGGCATCCCTGTCCCGGGGCGTGCCGAGACCGATGACGCTCACCGTGATGCCCGCGTCGCGACAGTGGAAGAGGAGGTCCGCGTAGGCGCCCGGCTCCTCGGCGTCGGCCGCGTCGGCGAAGAGGATGATGTGCCGCGTCTGAGCCTTGGCGCCCTTGATCATGTCGGCCGCGGCCGCGAGCGCCTCGAACACGAAGATGCCGCCGCCCATGGATTCGATCGAGAGGATGCGCGGCTTCATCGCGGGATCGGCGGTGCCGAGCGGCACCACGGTGTGCGCGCTGGAATCCACGGCGATCACGCCCAGCTCGTCCATGGCCGAGAGGAGCGACAGGACCTCCACCGTGCCGAGGTTCGCGAGGTCCATCTTGGTGCGCCCGCCGCCCGCGCTCACGGCCATGCTGCCCGAGCGGTCCAGCGCCACCACGATCGCGAGCGCGAGCTTGCGGTGCTCCTGCCGAAGCTCCATGGAGACGGGCAGGAGCGGGTCGATGGGCGACTTGAACCAGCCGCCCGGGCCGTAGGCCGTGCGGCCGCCCGTGGGGAGGAGCCCCGCGCCCCGCCCCGTGACGAACGGGGCGATCGTGGCGAGCGCGCCGCCGGGGCGCTTCGATGCCGGCACGTTCTCCAGGAGGAGCCGGGGGCAGCCGGCGAGAGCCCCGAGGGACGGCGGTGCGCTCCCTCCGGTAC
>CAZXSG010001145.1:0-1848 GCA_964643185.1 uncultured Holophagales bacterium | reverse complement strand
TTCCGGGAGGTCGACGCGATTTTCTGCCCGACCTCGCCGGAACCCGCGTTCCGCCTCGGCGAGAAGACGGGCGATCCGCTCTCGATGTACCTCGCCGACGTCTTCACCGTGCCGGCGAGCCTCGCCGGCCTGCCGGCCGTGAGCGTGCCCGTGGGCTTCTCGAAGGACGGCCTGCCGATCGGGATGCAGCTCATCGGATCTCACGACGAAGAGCCGCTCCTCTTCTCGCTCGCCCGGGTGCTCGAGGCCGGAACGCACGCGGGCGAGCGGCGTCCGCCGGCCCCTTGATTTCCAACCTCCGCGCTCGCCGCGGACGGGCCTCCTGGCTGGTTCTCCTTTTCTCCGTCGTCTCCCTGGCCTTCGCCGTGCCTGAAGGGCGCGCGGCCCCGTCGCAGAGCACGAAGAAGAAGAAACCCACACCGACGGCAACGGCGTCGCCGAAGCCCTCGCAGAAGGCAAGAGCGTCCAAGTCGAAAGCGCGTGCGCCCAGGAATCGCCGGTCTGCGAGGGCCACTCCGACGCGGACACCGACCCGGACTCCGACCCCGACGCCCGCCGCAACCAGAGCCCCGGCCAAAACGCCGACCGCCAGAGCGGGCCCCGCTCCCGGCAAGGTGTCCCCGTCGCGAACGCCCAGGCAAACGCCAACGCCGGCGCCCGCGACGCCGGTGCCGGGCGCTCCGCCGGAGCCGCCCGAAACCCGCCGCGTGGAGGTCTCGCCCGGATTCGTGGTGGAGCTCGTCGCCGGACAGATCACGGTCGAGGCGCGACCGCTCGAAGGGGAGACACCGCTCGACTTCGCGCGCCGCCTCGTGCGCTCCGAGCCGGACGTCGAGAAGCTCGTGCTGCCTGCCCCCGGCGGGTCCCGAAACCGCGTGGCGAAGGTCCCTTACGCCGCTCTCACCGACGAAGCCCGCAAGGCCGCGCTCGCGGCTCTCTTTCCCGCGGACGTGAGAGCCACGAAGGGCTGGATCCACACGGCGATCACCACGGAGCCTGTCGTCGCCGTGGCCAACTGGTTCACCCGTGGACGGCCGGAGGACGCGGCCGCGATCGCGAAGGTCAACGGCCTCACGACCGGCTTTCTCACCAAGGGCATGTCGATCTGGGTGCCGGCGGAGCTCCTCGTGCCGCCGGTGCGCGGCGCCGAGCCCGTGCCCGACACGTCGCCTCTCGTGCTGGAGTTCGGCGAGGACGAGAAAGGCCGCTACGGGCTCTACCGCCTCCGCAAGGGCGAGGCCCTCTATTCGGCCGTGGTCGTGCGGTTCACGGGCCGGCTCTTCGCCGAGGACGTGATCCTGGCGGCGCTCCGCATCGCGCAGCGCTCGGGCATCGACGACGTGCACGGCATCACGGTGGGCTTCCCCGTGAAGATCCCGATCGAGGAGATCACGCCGGAGTTCCTGCCGAGGGACGATCCCAAGGCCGAGGCCTACGCGAAAGAGAAGGCGCAGGCCGCTCAGTTCGGAGCGCCCGCGAAGGCGCGCGGGCTGGAAGGCGTGAGGGTGGTGATCGATGCCGGGCACGGCGGCCGCGATACCGGCACGCTGCACGACAACGTGTGGGAGTCGACGTACGTCTACGACGTCGCGTGCCGGTTGCGGGCGCTGCTGCAGGAGCGGACGCAGGGCGGTAAAAAATTGCGAGTAGCGCAACGCGTACGCCGTCACCGCTGCGCCGATCAACGCAAAAAAATCCAGAGGAATGAGCAGGGCGCTGAAGGTGAGATCAATCTTGCGCATACGGCAATGGAAATAGTGTACCGTTTTTTTGTCGTGCGGTCGATAAAACCGCCTTCGCGTCACCCGTTGGAGAATCGTTTTGTTGGATAAATGCTCGTTCAATTTA
>CAZXSG010001144.1:0-1848 GCA_964643185.1 uncultured Holophagales bacterium | reverse complement strand
CCAGGAGTCCACGCCGAAGACGACGGCGGCCCACTAGCAGGACGACGACCACAACCATTCGTTCACCCAGATCATCTCGATCCGCGGCAGTACGTTGATCACGGTGTTGTAGGGCCACTTCACGTTGCCGAGGATGGAGTTGGCGTTCGCGAACCACATCGACTTCGTGGGCGTGGGCATGTGCGTCTGGCCGGTCAGGAGCTTCTTCCCCACCCGAAGGGGGTGATCCTCGTGGTTGTAGTAGTGGGCCGACTCGGCCCGCCAGTACTGCTTCGGGCGGGCGGGCTTGGCGGGATCCAGCTCGATGTCGAACGGGTTTTCGTTGATGTACTGAGGAATGCCGTTGAGGAGGGCCACGCGGTAGTTGCCGGCGTAGGAGCCGACGTTGCCGCCCACCTTGCCCACGTTGCCGGTGAGGGCCGCGAGCAGGAAGACGCCCCGGTCCTTGTTGTCGCTGTTGAAGAACTGGTTGGGGCCCATCCCGAGCGCGAAGAGCGTCGTCCCGGGGGCCTTCGCGAGGTCCCGCGCGAGCGCCTGCACCGCGGCCGCCGGCGCCCACGTGAGCTCCTCGATCGTCTGCGGGTCGAGATGCGCGCAGTATTCCTTCACGAGATCGAACACGGGCCGGCAGCGGACCTTCTTCCCGTCGGCCAGCGTCACCTCGACGCTGCCCTCGAGCTGGGGATCGTCCACCTGGGACTTCGCGCCCACCTGGTCGCGCGTGATCGCCCTGGGGCCGTTCGCCTTGCGGTCCCAGTACACGTAGTCGCCCCAGTCCTTGCGCATGGCCTCGGGAATGAGCATCTCCCTGTGGAATCCGGGCGGGGGCTCCTTCTCCCCTTCCTTCAGGAGCCGCGTCTGGTTCGTGAGCTCCGCGGCCACGCCGCCGAAGACCTCCGTGGCCTTCAGGTACTTCAGGGTGTCCGTCCGCACGAGGAGCGGCAGGTCGGTCCAGCGCTTCACGTAGTCGGCGTCGTAGAGGCCTTCCTTCAGGAGGACGTGCGCGAGGCCCAGCGAGAGGGCCGGCGTCGTGCCGGGCCGCACCACGAGAACGTCGTCCCCCTTCGTGGCCGTGGCCGAGTACTCGCAGGCGATCACGACGACCCGCGTGCCCTTGATGCGGGCCTCCGTGAGCCAGTGAGCGTCGGGCATCTTGGTGCAGATCCAGTTCATGCCCCACACGACGACGGTCTTCGCGTACTCGACGGCCGAGAGGTCGAACTCCACGGTCTGCTGTCCCGTCACCATGGGGTGGCCGGGCGGCAGGTCGGTGTGCCACGAGTAGTTGTCGAACCCGCGCCCGCCGAGGGCTTTGTCGGGCCCGACCTTGCGGATCTTCGCGTCGAGGAGCGCCATGGAGTTGGCCATGCGGTAGAGGCCGAAGACCCGCGTCATGCCCAGGAGAGGCATGCCGCCGCGGAATTTCATGACCTGCGTGCCGGCGCCCTGGGTGACCTTGATCATCTCCTCGTCGTAGTGCTGCTCGCGGAGCTTCCGGGCGCCCTCTTCTCCACTGTAGGTCTCGGCGATGTTCGCGAGCGTCTTGGCGACGATGAGGGCTCCCTCGTCGTGCGTGAGCCTCACCCATTCGTCCCGCGCCCGCTGGAAATACTCCATCGAGGGGCGCCCATCCGCCCCGCGCGGGTACCCGGCGTCGACCCATTTCTTGAAGCCGGCGCGCACCATGCAGCCGTTCACCCGCCGGTCGCCGTAGAAGCGGCGCGTCAGAGCCAGACCCTTCTGACAGACGCGGGGATCCCAGCGGTGCGTGGCGCGGTTTCCGGCGAGATCGGTGGCCTCGCCGTAGCGCATGGTGGGACCGATGCGCGTGACGACGCCGGCGACCGG
>CAZXSG010001143.1:0-1867 GCA_964643185.1 uncultured Holophagales bacterium | reverse complement strand
TCGCGCCCCGGCCGGGGCCGCGCTTCGCGATGCCGAACGCGCGTTCGGCCTCGCGGTTCTGCGTGCCGAGGGCCTAACCGGCCGTGCGGCGCTCCTCGAGGATTCGCTGCAGGCTGGTCATCTGATCGGCCGAAAGACCGAGCGCCTCCTTCAGGACCTGGTCCGGTGGCAGCTGACCCATGCCGGGAGGGCCTCCGGGGCCTCCGCCAGGGCCTCCGGCGCCTCCGCCTGGGGGCGGCATCTGGGCTGCGAGCGGCAGGGCGACGACGAGCGCGACCAGCGCGAGTCTCTTCAATGTGTTCATTGGTTTTCCTTTCTCATCAGGGTTCGTTCGGGGACTTCTGTGGCGGTCCGTTCGGTCCGCCGTTCGGGTTGTGGCCCGCGGGCGGAGGGCCGGCCCTCCGCGCTCCGGGCTGGTTCGGCGGCATTCCCCTGCGGGGCCCCGCGGGGGGTGCCGTCAGTGCGAGCTTCTGGGAGAGCTCGATGGCGCGGTCGAACGCCTTGAGCGCCTCCTCGGGCTGTCCCGACTGTCGATAGACCGTTCCGGCATCGAGCCAGGCATTGGCCTCGGCCACGGTTCCGGGCGGAACGTCGGCCAGGACCTTCCGGATGGTGTCCAGGGCGTCCTGCTTGCGGCCGAGGTTCGTGTACGTGATCGCGAGGCGGCCGAGGAGGTGGATCTTCATCTCGAAGACCGGATGGTCCTTCGGCACGTCGAGGGTCGAGGCCCGTTTCATCTCTTCCGCCGCGGCCTCGCCCTTGCCCTGCTCGATCAGCATCGAGGCCTTCTCGTCGATGGCGCGGAGGATCTGACCGTAGAGATAGCCTCTGTCGGGACCACCCTGGCCCTGGGGGACGCCCTGTTGCGCCGGCGCGGATCCCGCGGCCAGGGTCGAGAGGAGAAACGCACAGAGGCGGAGTGGATTTCTGTTCATCACGCGGCACCTTCTCCCAGCGCTCCGTTTTCGAGCCGCACCGAGGGGGTCTTCCGGGGCGGAGTCTGTCTGGTTCTGGGGACGAGGGTCTCGCGGATCACGCCCTGCCGCACGGATTCGAGGCGCGCCTTCGTGAGAGCGGCGAGGATGTCCGCGGAGCGTTCCGCTGGCGCGTCGCTTCCCCGCAGGGAGAGTCTCGCGACGGCCGCGCGGGCCTGGGCCTCGCGGGTTTCGAGGACGTCGTCTGTGACGGGCCTTGTCGTCTGTCCGCGGGGCAGGAGAAAGAGCGCGAGCGCGGCGGCGGCCGCGAGGACCATGACCGCGACTTTCGTGACCGGCCGAACGCCTCCTGGAGTCAGCGCGCGCCGGAGACGCCGCGCGGCGACTTCGTCGTCGCTTTCCCTTCCGGACGCGGCCAGGAGGCGCGAAGCGGCGAGGGCCTCGAGGAGGTCCGGGCTGGGGGGGTGACCGAGGGACTCGCCCTCGAGAAGTCGGGCCAGGGCCTGGGCCTCGGCGAGCTCGTCGGGGCTCGGCGTCTCTTCATCGGGTTCGCCGGGGAGGCGGTTCATGCTTCTCTCCATCTCTTGGCGAAAGCGCGGGTGGCGCGGTACAGCAGCACATCGAAGGTCGCGGGTGTGACTCCCAGCCGGCTTGCACAGTCCACGCGGGGCAGGCTCTCGAGGAGCCTCAGGCGCAGCACCTCGGCGTAACGGGGGTTGAGCGATTCGAGGGTGCCCGCGACGCGCTTCTTCAGGCTGCGCAGGGTCTCCTCGCGGATCATCTCGGCTTCTTTCACGGAGGCCGAGTCCGGGGCATCGAAGAGCGCGGGCAGATCGGGGAAGGCCGGCCCCCGGGCGTCCCGGCGGAGCGCCCTGCGAACGGGTTCCTGCGACTTCCTTCGCGCGGTGTCCGAGAGCCCGGGGGGGCGCGGG
>CAZXSG010001142.1:0-1870 GCA_964643185.1 uncultured Holophagales bacterium | reverse complement strand
GTCCGCCGAGAACCTTCGGGGGCGGTGGGAGTGGGACGAATCCGGGCGAGGGAACCGCCGGGTAGTTCCCGGGCTCGGGCGCCACGGGCTTCTGCGACCTCACGGCCAGGTCAACCGCCCGCGCCGTCATCGACGCGGCATCGAAGTCGGCCAGGCGGTTCGCGGTGCCGCCGCCCCAGCCGCTGCCCGTTTCGTCCGACGAGCGGGCCGTGAGCGAGTAGGCGACGCCCGTCTCCTTCTGGTATCCGAAGAGGCCCTTCGAACTCGCGACGACCCGCGCGATCGACTGGTGCTCCACGAACCCGGCCGAAACGAGGTTCTTCGCGAGCGACTTCTCGATCGCGTCGGCGGCGATCTTCGCCCGCCAACCGGCGGTGATCGCATCCACGTCGGGCGAGTAGGAGTTCCCCATGAGGTACGTCTGGGGACCCAGCACTGGCATCGTCTCCTTGTCGTCGGGGGCGAGGCGCGCCAGCTCCTCGGCCCGCTGGACGCACTCGAGGAGCGACCGGTCGTCGTACTGGTCCGTCGACGACGTGGCCTTCTTGAGCCCGTAGGCCGACTGCACCACGACGTTCATGGTCTCGGTGCTGCCGCTCGTCTGCGCCTCGTTGCGCGAGAAGCGGGTGTTGCCGTCCTTGGTGGGCGTGAGGGAGACGAACGTCTCCTGGGCCTTGGCAAACGAGAGCACTTTGTCGGTGATCTGCTTCGCCTCGGTCTCGCTCAGGAAGCTCATATCTTTCTCCCGGTGTTGATGACGTTCACGCCCCGGAAGCGGCACCACGAGGACCCGTGCGACACGGCGTTGGCCTGGCCCGGCTGGCCCTTGCCGTCGTTGAACGATCCGCCCAGCTTGTAGAAGTGATCCGACCCGATCATGTCCAGGCCAGCCCAGAACTCCGGCGTCTTCCCCTGGTAGGCCACGTCGCGCAGCATCGCGCCCTTCTTGCCGTTCTTGATCTCGTGGAAGACCTGCCCGCCGAACTGGAAGTTGTAGCGCTGCTGATCGATGGAGAAGCTGCCCGCGCCCTCGATGAGAACGCCGTCCTTCACGCCTTCGCAGAGCTCCTCGAAACCCACCTTCTTGCCGCCCCAGTCGTGGGGCTTCATGGAGACGTTGGGCATGCGCTGGAACGGAACGGACGAGTAGTTGTCGGCGTAGCAGCAGGCCTTGAGGGCCGTCTCGCCGAGCGCCTTGAACTTGCCGTTCTGCTCGCGGATGGTCTGGTAGCCCACGAACCGGCCGTCCTTCACGATGTCGAAGCCCGTCGTCTTCACGCCGTCGTCGTCGTACCCGCAGGTCGCGAGGCCGTCCTTCTGCGTGCGGTCGCCCACGACGTTGAGGATGCTCGCGCCGTACTGCAGCTTGTTCAGCTTGTCGGGCGTGACGAACGAGGTGCCGGCGAAGTTCGCCTCGTAGCCGAGCGCGCGGTCCAGCTCCGTGGGATGTCCGATGGATTCGTGGATGGTGAGCCAGAGATGCTCGGGCGAGAGGACGAGGTCTTTCTTGCCGGCCATGACGCTCTTGGCTGCCTGCTTCTCCTTGCACTGCTCGGCGGCGAGCCTGGCCTCCTCGATGAGCGGGTAGCTCTCGACGTACTCCCAGCCCGTGCCGATGGGCGTCGTGAGCGCGGCGCGCGTGTCGAACTTGCCGCTCGCGCGGTCCACGATGGTCACGTTGAACGTGGGCCACACGCGCGTGAGGAGCTGGCTGATGGAGCTGCCGTCGGTCGAGGCGAAGTACTTGTCCTCCTCGACGGCGAAGATGCTCGAGTTCACGAACGTGGCTCCGGCCTTCATCGCGGCGGCGTTGATCGCGAGGAGGAGGTCGGCCTTCGTCTTCATGGGAATCCGGAACGGGCTCTTCGTG
>CAZXSG010001141.1:0-1881 GCA_964643185.1 uncultured Holophagales bacterium | reverse complement strand
GCGTTTCTTGTGGTGCCCCCATCGTCTAGCGGCCTAGGACGTCGCCCTTGCACGGCGAAAATCAGGGGTTCGAATCCCCTTGGGAGTACCACTTTTCCCGCCACCACCCCTCGCGTCCGTTCCTTGAGACGACAGCCCTGGCGCAGACATTGCTGGCTGTAAGTCGGAGGTTCCCCATGAGAAAAGCCACCCTCGCCGCGATCGTTGGCGGTGTGAGCCTCGTCTTCCTGGCCGGCTGTGGCGCGACGCTCGGCCAGGACGGCGGACGGTATACAGCGTCGAAAGAAACCGTCTCCCCCGTTCCGAACGGAACGGTTCGATACGTTCCCGCCGTGGAGGGGCGCACCGGCCCGCGGCAGGGATTCTCGAGCATCGCTGGGGATCCCTTCGGGCACATGTCTCTCCGCGAGCCGGTGTCCGAGCTGTTCGCGAAGGACCTCCGCAGGTCCATCCCCGCATCCCATCCGCTCCCGGCCGACGCCAGGCTCGCGATCGACATCGACAGCTTCCGTCAGGACGCAAAGTTCAGCGAGGTGCTCACGACGGCGGAAACCAAGTGGACCGTCACTCGCGGACAGCATTCCGTGCCGCGCAAGCTAACGATGGCACGCGCCACCCTGGAAGGACGCGAGGGCATCACCGGACGGGAATCGCCGGCCGAACAGCTCCCCTCGATGGCCGCCGAGGCCTGTGAACGGTTCTTCGAGGACGCCGGCGTCCAGGCTCTTCTCAACTGAAAGCCGACCAATGAGAGCGCCCAAGCCGCTGACCGCGGTCGCCATCATCGTCCTGCCGCTTCTGGGCTCGGGCTGTAGCGCGCAACTCGGCGCGCACGGCTCGCGCCGCCTGATCCCCACGGTCACGACGACGGAGATCGCCCACGGGTCCGTACGCTATGTGCCGGCAGCCGAAAGACGCGTGCGCGCCTACGAGCTCCTCTCGGACGAAAGAGGCGGCGACTATCTCTCCGAACCCGTATCGGCTCGCTATGCCTCGGAGATCGACAAGGGGCTCTCAGCGACCACCCTTCCAGCCGGCGCCCGGATCGAGATCGACGTGGACGCGTTTCGGTGGCGCCAGCGGGAAGAGCTCCTCGTCGTTTCCTGCGACGCCACGTGGCGTCTCTCGCGCGGGGGAAAGACCGTGATCCGCAATCACTCCGCGCGGCGGGAGACCCACGACCCCGGCCTCCGATCGGAGTACTTTGCCGGTGCTCTTTCGTCCATGGCCAGCGAAGCGTTCAAGGAGTTCTTCGACGATGCCGAGGTCCGAGCGCTTCTTCAGTAGAAGTCGGCGCGGCGCCAGAAGAAGAGCAACGATGCAAACGCACACAACCCTCACGGTCCTCACCGGAAGTCTCCTGGTTTTCGCTGTGGGCTGCAGCTCCTCGCGCGCCCCCTCGGCTCGCACGAGCCCCTACGTGGGCGGCCCGGTGGCGTCGGTCCCCTCGGGCACGGTGCGCTACCTTCCCGCGGTGAGCGGCAAGCGTAGAGCGACGGAAGTCATCGACGCCACAGGCCTGGTCGGGGGCTCCAACCAGGGGAAGCTGTTGCTTTCGTTACCGGCCGCGGAAGCCTATGCCCGGGGCATTCGGGCGTCGTCGGCGAAATCCTCGCTTCCCGAGGGCTCGACCCTCGAGGTGGACCTCGACGTGGTGCGGCAGGACCAGCGGCTCGGGGTGACGACGCTCACGAGCTATGCGACCTGGACACTGAAACGAGATCAGTCGGTGGTGCGGAAAAAGATCACGACCCGCAGCGCGGAGGAGAGGATCGAGCTGATCAATGGCGGCCTCGGCGAATGGCCAAAGCCCTCCGGTTCGGCGGCGACCGAGCAGCTCGAGTCGATGGGTGCAGAGGCGTATCGGGAGTTCCTTTCCTT
>CAZXSG010001140.1:0-1888 GCA_964643185.1 uncultured Holophagales bacterium | reverse complement strand
CCGATGGCCCACGGGCGGGTCGGGTGGGCCGGGGTGCTGCAGGGCCTCTTCGGGGCCATGAACGTCCCGTACGTCGGCGGCGTCGCCGCGGCCTCGGCCGTCGGCATGGACAAAGCCCTCATGAAGGCCGCGTTCGCCGCCGCCGGCCTGCCGCAGGTGCGGTATGTCGGCGTTTCCGCCGCCGCCTGGCGAACCCCCGGGCTTCGCTCGGCGCTCCTCCCGCACGTCGAGGCCCTTGGCCTGCCCCTCTTCGTCAAGCCGGCGTGTGCCGGCTCCTCGGTCGGTATCTCGAAGGTAAAGCGGCTCGAGGAACTCGCCGTAGCCGTCGAGACCGCCCTCGCCGTCGACGCGACGGCCCTCGTCGAATCCGCCGTCGACGCCCGCGAGATCGAGTGCGCCGTCCTCGAAGGGGAGAGCGGGCCGACGGAGGCGTCGCTTCCGGGCGAGATCGTTCCGGCCCACGAGTTCTACGACTACGAGGACAAGTACATCGACGACCGCTCCTATTCCGTCATCCCGGCGGAGGTCCCGGAAGCGTTACGCGAAGAGGTGCGCCGGATGGCCTGTGCCGCGTTCGACGCCGTCGGCGGAGCGGGCTTCGCGCGAGTCGACTTCTTCCTCGAGAGGACGACGGGGCGCGTCTACCTCAACGAGATCAACTCGCTGCCCGGCTTCACGCCGATCTCGATGTTCCCCAAGATGTGGGCGGCCTCGGGGGTCGCGCTGCCGGAGCTCCTCGACCGGCTCGTGAGATCCGCCACACGGAGGCACGCCCGGAGCTGAGACCTGTGCGCGGGGTCGCAGAACCCTCGGGCCCCGCGCTCTATCTTCCCGCTCGGTGAAGCTCGAATTCGTTCCGTCCCTGTCGGAAGCGGACGCTTACGCGCGCTTCGAGCTGCCCCGGGTTCTCGAGACCTACGGCGCTGGCGAGCGGAAGCCCGGTGCGAAGGAAACCGTCCGTGTCTCGGAGGGTGACCTCCACGTCGAGGGCGACCTCCTCCTCGATTGGGATCTGAGCCTGGGCCGGGCCACGGGCCTCGTCGTGACGGGCGACCTCGCCGTTTCGGGATCGATCTTCAACAGGAGCGGAAACGGCGGTCCCTTCCTGCTCGTCTTGGGCTCTCTTTCGGCTGGAAACCTCGTGGCCGGCGGCGCGGAGATCCGGGTGGTGCGGGGCGCCCGCGTCGCGGGGCTCGTCCTCGGCCACGACAACGACGGGCATCTGCGTATCGACGGCGAGACGGTCGCGGCGCTCCTCGTGAACGACGACCACTCGATGAACGTCACGACCCGATCGCCCTACTGGAACGCGTACGATCTGCCCATCGGGTTTCCGCTGCGGGATCACCTGCACGCGGAAGTTCCGGTGGAGACGCGGGAAGACGGGCTCGCGGCGCCCTACGACGAGGTCTCGAGCGAGCTCCTCATCGAGCGCCTCGTGGCGGGGAAGCCCGTGCTGCGCTCGCCGGCCGACCCGAGGCCGCGGAAGAGCACCGCGGAGTGGACGGCCCACGTCACCTCGGCGGGTGCGGTCCTCGCGTACGTGCCCGAGGCCCTCGTCGACGAGGCGCTCTGCCGAGCTGCGGTCTCGAGCTGGCCGCCCGCGCTGCAGTACGTTCCGGAGCGGCTCCGCACGGAAGCGCTCTGCGATCTCGCGCTCGAGACCGGCCCCGACGCGTTTCCGTACGTGCCCACGGGAGCTCCGGACGCGGTCCCGCTGCGAGGCTGCGGTCGCGAGGGACGGCCGGTACCTCGCGGACGTACCCGAGGCGCTTCGGACGCCCGAGCTCTGTCGCACCGCCCTCCTCGCGGATGAGCACACGTACGCGATCGAGGCCGTGCCGCACGAGCACCCCCCGGACCAGCTGCCGCCCCTCGCGGTGCCGCC
>CAZXSG010001139.1:0-1895 GCA_964643185.1 uncultured Holophagales bacterium | reverse complement strand
GAGCCCGATCGTCGTGGACTGAGCGAGCACCACGGTCCGGAGCTGCCGGCGGACGAACCCGACGACCCCGAGGGTCGCGAACTCGCGGCGCCGGCGAACACCGCTGGCAACGAGCGCATGGGCGGTCGCTCCCAGGGCCAGGAGGGTCAGGAGCGCGATCAGGCTCGGCGCGAGCCACGCGACCTGGCGGAGCCGATGGATCTCGCTCGGCACCGTCGGGCCGATCGGGGGGCCGAGGCCGGGGACCGCAGCGACCTGGCGAGCGAGGGCCGATGGCGAGACCTTCCCATCGGTCCGGGCCACGAAGTAGCGGGTGAAGAGGCTCTGGTCGATCCGCCAGAAGCTCATACGCCAGTCGATCCCGCTCGACCAGCTCTACGACGTCCTCGCCTTCCGTGTCCTCGTCGACTCGCTGCGCGACTGCTACAGCGCCCTCGGCATCGTCCACCAGGCCTGGCGGCCGGTCCCCGGCCGGATCAAGGACTACATCGCGATGCCGAAGCCGAACTTCTACCAGTCCCTCCACACCACGGTCGTTCCGGAGGGCTCGGTGCCGTTCGAGATCCAGATCCGCACGCGCGACATGGACCTCCTGGCTGAAAACGGCATCGCCGCGCACTGGAAATACAAGGAAGGCCGCCTCGACCCGAGGATCGACGAGGCTCGCATCGCGCTCCTCAGGCAGCTCGTCGAGACGACGAAGGAGATCTCGGACCCGCGCGAGTTCCTCTCCTCGCTCAAGATCGACCTCTTCCCCGACGAGGTGTACACGTTCACCCCGAAGGGCAAGGTGCTCGCGTTCCCGAGGGGCGCGACGCCGATCGATTTCGCCTATCGCATCCACACGGACGTGGGACACCGGTGCGTTGGCGCGCGCATCAACGGCAAGCTCGTCCCGCTCAAGAGCCCGCTCAAGAACGGAGACATCGTGGAGATCGTGACGTCGCCCACAGCGCAGCCCTCGCGCGACTGGATGGCCTACGTGGTGACCTCCCGAGCCCGGAACAAGCTGCGAGCCTTCATTCACGCCGCCGACAAGGAGCGCTCGATCGAGATCGGGAAAAAGCTCCTGGATCGCGAGCTCCGGCGCGTGAAGAAGACCCTCAACAAAGTGCTGGAGACGAAGGCGCTCGATCCGATCCTCAACGAGTTCGGCGTTGCCAAGGTCGAGGATCTCCTCGCCGACATCGGCTACGGCAAGACCCTTCCCCGCCCCGTGACGGCCAAGCTGTTCCCGAGGGAGACCGAGTCCGCTCCCGAGGTGGAGGCGCCTCCTGGGGTCCTCCAACGCGCCGTGAGGAAGATCCTGCCGTTCCGGGCCGCGAGCATCCGCGTGAAAGGGGACGGAGACATCCTCACCGCCCTCGCCGCCTGTTGCCGGCCCGTGCCGGGAGACGACATCGTGGGCTTCGTGACGCGGGGCAGGGGGGTCTCCGTGCACTCCACGGCGTGCCCCAACGTGAAGAACCTGCTTTTCGATCCCAGCCGTGAGATCGAGGTTTCGTGGGAGACCGACGGGGAGGGATCCTTTTCCGTCGATCTCGAGATCCGAACGGAGGATCGACCCGGGATGCTGGCCCAGATCACGAAGGTCATCTCGCAGGCCGACTCGAACATCCAATCGATCGCTGCGCGGACGAGCCGCGATGGCACGGCCGTCATCGAGGGGAGCATCACGACGCCCGGTCGCCGCCACCTGGACCGGCTCCTCGTCTCGCTCCGGGGCGTCCCCGGCGTTTCCGCGGTACGGCGCAAGTTCAACGTCGGCGGGTCGGGCGCAGGCTGATTTGCTCTCGGGGTTTCTCGATCCCCCGAACCCCGATGGAGCAGGACCGCGTTCTCGGGGTTTCTCGATCCTCCGAACCCCCACCGGGGGCGGCAGCGGATCTTCGGGA
>CAZXSG010001138.1:0-1898 GCA_964643185.1 uncultured Holophagales bacterium | reverse complement strand
CGTTCTGTCTCACCGAGCCCGAGGCCGGCTCGGACGCGGGCTCTCTGAAGACCACGGCGATCTACGACTCCTCGACAGACGAGTACGTCCTCAGCGGCACCAAGCAGTGGATCTCGAACGGCGGCTTCGCCAAGTTCTTCAGCGTGTTCGCGCGGGTCCCCGGGGGGGCCGGCGGGAAGGACAGGAACAAGGGGATCACCTGCTTCGCCGTGCTCACGAACGGGGACGGAACGCTGCCCGGCCTCACGCGCGGCGTCGGGGAGAAGAAGCTCGGGCTCTGCGGCTCCTCGACGTGCCAGATCATCTTCGAGAACTGTCGGGTGCCCGCCGCGAACGTCTTGGGCGGCAAGGGCCACGGCTTCAAGGTCGCGGTCGAGACGCTGAACACCGGACGTACGTCCCTCGGAGCCGGCTCCGTGGGCGGCTCCAAGTGGATGCTCAAGCTCGCCATCGAGCACGCCACGCAGCGCCGCCAGTTCAAGACGCGCATCGCCGACTTCGAGATCATCCGCCACAAGATCACGAGGATGGCGGCCGAGACGTACGCGCTCGAATCCATGGTGTATCTGACGGCCGGCCTCATCGACAGAGGCATCACCGACTACTCCATCGAGGGCGCGTGCTGCAAGGTGTTCGGCACCGAGATCCTCTGGCGGAACATCAACGAGGCGCTCCAGATCTCGGGCGGCAACGGGTTCATGAACGAGTACCCGTACGGCCGCGCGCTGCGTGACAGCCGCGTGAACATGATCTTCGAGGGCACCAACGAGATCCTTCGTCTCTTCGTGGTGCTCTCGGGCATGAAGGAAGTGGGCGACAACCTCAAGGAGGTGCAGACGGCGCTCAAGAGCCCGCTCGCCGAGCGCGGCATCCTCACCGAGTACGCCAAGAAGCGCATGAAGGGCGTCCTCACGAAGGACAAGCTCTCCAAGGTGCACCCATCCCTCGCCCCCGAGGCCGACCAGGTGGCGCACTACGCCGGCGTCTTCGCGAACGCCGTCGACACGCTCCTCAGGAAGCACGGCAAGAAGGTGATCGACAAGGAATACCAGCACGAGCGCCTGGCCGACGTCCTCATCGATCTCTACGCGCAGATCGCGACTCTGGCCCGCGTGACCCACACGATCGGCAAGAAGGGCGAAGAGAAGGCCCTGGGCGAGATCGAGATCGCGCGCTGGTTCTGCCACGTCGCGCGGCGCCGCATCGTGGGCAACCTGAAGTCCCTGGAGCGCAACCGCGACGAGCTGACGACGAGGATTTCCGACCGGCTCTACGAGGCCGGCGGCTATCCCTACGATCTCTGGGCCTAGCACAGTGGGGGGCGGTGGGTTCGTCCGGACGATCGCCGTCCCCACACCGTTTCCGGTGGGCCCCACGAACTGTCACGTCCTTCTGCGCGACCCGCTCACGCTCGTGGACACCGGGCCCCTCACCGAGGACGCCTGGGACGCGCTTCGCGCCGGGCTTGCCGAGGTCGGCCGCAAGGTCGAGGACGTCGAGCGGATCCTCCTGACTCACGGCCACGCCGACCACTTCGGGCTGGCGCGCCGCGTCGCCGATGTGAGCGGCGCGCAGGTCTTCGGCGGGCGGTTCGATCACCGGCACTTCAGGATGGAGCGGCCGGCGCGGCTCATTCTCGAGAAGCTGTCGCGAGCGGGCTTCGGCATCGTCGAGCGGCTGGCGGTGATGGCCTCCGTGGCCGCGGTGGACCGCTACGCGGACCCTCTCGAGGAGTGGGACGAGCTGTCGGGCGGCGAGGTCCTTCCCGGCGATGGCTACAGAGTGAAGGTGCGCTCCTCGCCGGGACACACACCGGGCAGCCTGACCTTCGATGTGGAGGAGGGCGGGCCGTACCTCTTCACGGGCGACACCGTGCTCCACCGCATCACGCCGAATGC
>CAZXSG010001137.1:0-1904 GCA_964643185.1 uncultured Holophagales bacterium | reverse complement strand
CGAGGTAGCCGGAATCCTCGAGGATTCCGATGAAGAGGAAGAGGATCAGGATCTGCGGCAGGAAGACGACGACCGCTCCCACTCCGGCCCAGATGCCGTCGACGAGGAGGTCGCGCAGCAGGCTCGCGGGAAGGTGCGCCGCGAGCCAGCCGCCCGAGCCCTCGATGGCGCCGGACACGACGTCCATGAGGGGCTTGGCGAGCGTGAAGATGCTCTGGAAGACCGCGAGGACGATCGCGAGGAAGACGAGCGGCCCACCCACGGGATGCAGGAACACGGAGTCCAGCCGGCGCGTCCACATGGGCGGCGCGGGCGCGCGATAGCCCGCGTCGGCACCCATGCGGGTGGCCCACTTGTGGCAGGCCGGGACGTCCTGCAGCGCCGGGAGCGCGATGGGAGCCGGCCGCACGACCTCGCCCGCGAGGAACGCGCGAACCGCGTCGATGCCCTCGTTGTGGGCGGCGCTCACGAGCACCACGGGGGCGCCGAGCTGCCGCGCAAGAGCGTTCACGTCCAGGCTGCCGCCGCGGCCGCGCAGCTCGTCGCTCATGTTCAGCACGACGAGCGTGGGCAGGTTGCAGGAGAGGACGTTGGCGGCGAGAACGAGGTGGCGCGCGAGGCTCGTGGAATCCAGGATCAGGAGCACGGCATCGGGCTTCGGCTGGCCGGGCATGCGGCCGAGGAGCGTGTCGTGCGTGACGCGTTCGTCCTCGGAGCGGTGCACGAGGCTGTAGACACCGGGAAGGTCGATCAGCTCGATCTCGTCGCCGTTCGGAAGTCGAACCTGGCCGCGATGTTGCTCCACGGTGACGCCCGGGTAGTTGGCCACCTTCTGGCGAAGTCCGGTGAGCCGGTTGAAGAGCGTGGACTTCCCCGCGTTCGGCGGTCCCACGATCGCCACGATGCGGGCCTTCGAGCCGCGGGTGGGCGTCGCGGGCTCGTCGTGACAGGCGGCGGGCAGCGCCAGAGACGATCGCGGACTCAAGCGGGGATCCCGCTGGGATCCCCAAGCGGTCCGACCGGACCGCCGGGTTCTCCGGTTTCGAGGAGGAGGAAGCGGGCCATCTCGCGGCGAAGCGCCACCTCGGCGCCGTCGACGCGGTACACACGGGGATCGCCGCCGGGAGCGGCAAAGGGCGCGCTCACGGTGCTCCCCGGCACGAGACCCATCTCCATGAGCCGCTGCGCCATGGCCTCGGGCAGCTCGATCGAGCGGAGCACTCCCGAGCCTCGGAGCGGAAGATCGGCCAGGGTGCGGGGCGGTGCGGTCTGCTTGAGACTTGTTCTCAACAAAGGAAGGATACGGGAAGTCCCGCGAAAGCGCGAATGAGCTTCCCGCATCATCGACGCGGGGGCTGCCTACAGCAGTTCTGAGGTTGGGTTGAGCTCCCCTTCCGCGAACCGCGTCGGGCGGAGCTCACGAACGGGAAGCGTCCACGCGTGACCGTCACAGATCACCTCCGAGAGGAGGTGGCCGAGCGCCGGCGCATGCATGACCCCGTGTCCCGACGAGCCATTGACGAGGTAGAGATTCGGGCATCCGGGCGACGGACCGAGGATCGCGTGCTTGTCGGGCGAGATCTCGTAGAGCCCGGCCCACGAGCCCGCGCGATCGATGCGCGCGTCCCGAAGCACCGGGAGGCGGCGATGCGCGAACCAGGCGACGCGCTCGATCCACTCGTCGTCGACCGGCGTATCGAACGGGCGGCCGGGCACTCCGGGCGTCGGCCACAGTAGCAGGACGCGCCCGTCGCGGACACGAAGGTGAAACCCGTCGCCGGCGAAGATCGTCATCGGCATGCTCTCGGGCAGCGCGTCGAAGGGCTCGGTGAGCGCGACCTGCCGGCGGAGCGGCAGCACGGGCAGTTCCTCGCCCGCAAACGCGGAGACCGCCGCGGCCCAGG
>CAZXSG010001136.1:0-1906 GCA_964643185.1 uncultured Holophagales bacterium | reverse complement strand
GGGCGTTTCGAGCCCTTCTTCGGCCGCAGGAGGCGGGGCGGCGCTTTCGACGTCCTCTTCACGTGCCCCGAGCCCAACCAGAACGCGGCGGGCGACCACGGCGTCGTCGAGCCGTCCGGCTTCGATGACGATACGCCGCACGGCCAAGCGGAGCTCGCGCACGTTGCCGGGCCAGGTGTGCGCGGCGAGGACGGCCAGCACCTCGGGGCTCGGGTCGCCCACGTCGCCGGCGGCGACACCCGTCTCCTCCTCCGCCAGCGCACGGAACCGCGCGACGAGGGCCGGAAGGTCGGAAAGCCGCTCCCGGAGCGGCGGGATTCTGATCTCGTAGCCCGCGAGGCGGTAGAAGAGATCCTGCCGGAAGCGGCCCTCGGCCACCATCGCGCGGAGGTCCCGGTGGGTCGCCGCGACGACGCGCACGTCCACGGGCTCGCCACGGTCCGCGCCGAGCGGCGTCACGACGGACTCCTCCAGGAACCTCAGCAGCTTCACCTGGAAGAGCTGCGAGACGTCTCCGATCTCGTCGAGGAAAACCGTACCGCCGTGCGCGGCCTGGAGCGCGCCGCGCCGGTCCCGGTGCGCGTCGGTGAACGCGCCCTTGCGATGGCCGAAGAGCTCGCTCTCGAGGAGCGTGTCGGGCAGGGCGCCGCAGTGGACGGGCACGAACGGCCCCGAGGAGCGCGTGCCGAACCGGTGGAGCGCCGTCGCGACGAGCTCCTTGCCGGTGCCGGTCTCGCCCACGACGAGGACGGGCACCCGCATGGAAGCGACCCGAGCGACCGCGCGATAGACGTCCACGATCGCGGGATGCGAGCCGACGATGCTGACGATGAGCCCTTCGGGCCCTTCTTCCGAGGTCGCGGCGGGAACGTGCGTCGCGAGCGCCGCCTGCGCGCGTTCGAGAAGCGTCGACACGTCGAAGGGCTTGGCGAGGTAGTCGAACGCGCCCGTGCGCGCGGCCTCCGCCGCCGTCTCCATGGAGCCCCGGGCCGTCATCATGAGGAACGCCGGCGGCGCGTCGCCGAGCGAGGCGAGAAGCGAGAGACCATCCTCGCCGGGCATGTAGAGGTCGCAGACGACGAGCGCCGGCTTCTCGCGCGCCACCATGCGCCGCGCCTCGGCCGCAGACGCGGCCCGCTGCACGCGGTACCCCGCCTTCTCGAGAGCCAGCGCCGTCATCTCGCGGATGGCGGCGTCGTCGTCCACGACGAGCACGAGAGCGCTCATTCGCAGGTGCGTAGCCCGGAACGGGCGGAGCCGAACGAATCGCTGTTCCGCATCACCGGAAGGATGACGCGAAACAGGGCTCCTCCGCGAGCCCCTGCGTCGACTTCGACAAAGCCCCTGTGCCACAGGGCCACCTCGCGCACGAGCGCGAGGCCGAGGCCGAGGCCCGAGGTCTTCTCGCCGCCCGTGCCCCTCACGAACGGCCGGAAAATGGCTTCGCGCTCGGCCACCGGAACGCCGGGACCGTCGTCCTCGACCTCCAGGACGGCCTCCTCCCCACGCGCGAGGAGCCTTGCGCGCACCCGGGTTCCATCGGGCGCGAACTTCAGCGCGTTGCCCACGAGGTTGTCGAGCACGCGTTCGAGGAGCCGCTCGTCGCCCCTCACGACGAGCCCCTCCGCAACAGAGCCTTCGAGGAGCCCGCGACCGCCGTCCAGCGTCGCGACCCGCTTCTCCACCAGCTCGGAAAGCGGCACGGCCGAGGTGCTGGCATCGAAGCTCCGCACCTGGAGCCGCTCCACGTCGAGAAGCGCGTCCACCATGCCCGCGAGGCGCGTCGTTTCCTGTGCGACGAGGGCCGCGACGCGCCGGCTCTCGGCGGGCGTGAGGTCGAAGCCCGCGAGGAGCTGAGCCAGCCCCTTCATCGACGTGAGCGGCGTCTTCAGCTCGTGCGCCACGA
>CAZXSG010001135.1:0-1907 GCA_964643185.1 uncultured Holophagales bacterium | reverse complement strand
GTGGGACGTGGGCCCCCTTGGGGAGAAAGGGGGCTGCGTTCGCGTCGGCCGCAACGCGACGGGGGCCGAAGTGCTTGGGGGACGGGCCGGGCCGCAGGAGGAGGACGTGGTGGCCGTTCGATTCCTCCTCGCCCGCAGGGCTGCCCGAGGGCGCGTCGCACGTGTAGCCGCTCACCGAGACGAGCGGGCTCTCGTGGAGCTTCTGGAAGGCGAGGGGGAGTTGGGGGCGCGCCACCGCGGCAATCCTAGGCCACCGGGCGCGAGAGCGCGACGGGCGTCACCAAAACGCGGGGTCCGGCGGCGCTAGCATGGACCGAACGGAGGCTCCATGCGTCCATCTCTCGCGGTCGTCGACATTCTCGCGCTCGGCTGTCTTTCTGTGGGATGCGCTTCCGATTCGGGCAGCCCGTCTCCCCGGCCGGTGGAGCGGGCCGCCGAGCCCCCCAGGAAGGTGGAGCCCCCGAAGCCCACGGTGACGCCCGAGTTCCTCGCGCGCCTCGACGCCGGGTTCGTGTGGGTGCCGAACGGCACTCTGCCCGCGCGCTGGCGCACGAACGACCGGAAGGACCCGGAGGCGAAGGTGCAGGGTCTGTGGCTCGCGAAGTACGAGGTCACGCAGCGCGAGTGGTCCACGGTGATGGGCGACAACCCGAGCCAGCAGACGGGCGATCCCGAGCTGCCGGTGACGAACGTTTCCTGGCACGACGCGAAAGCGTTCATCGAGCGCCTGAACAAGGCCAAGGGCTCCAAGGTGTATCGGCTCCCGTCGGCCGGCGAGTGGGAGTCGGGCTGCCGGGCCGGGGTGACGACGCTCGTGATCCCGAACCAGGCGAAGGAAGAGTCCCTGAGCCAGTTCGCGTGGTGGGGGAAGAACTCGGGCGGGGTGATGCATCCCGTGGGCAAGCTGAAGCCCAACGCGTTCGGCCTCTACGACATGCTCGGGAACATCGCCGAGTGGTGCGAGGACGCTCAGAACCCGCCCCAGAAGGACATCCTCCGCGTTCATGCGGGCGGCCACTTCTCCGACCTCAACATGGTGGGCCAGAACTGCAGCACCACCGCCTGGATGGGCGAGGAAGGGCGCGAGCGCTGGACCGGTTTCCGGCTCGCGAAGGACGGCCCGCCGCCGGCCCCCAAGGCCAAGCCGAAGGGGTGAGGCCGGGCAGTCCGGCCGGACTGCCTGAGGAGTAGAGTCGAGGTCACGGAGGTCTCGGCTTGGACGATCCCGTCTTCTGGCACCGGCTCCAGTTCGCGTTCACCATTACGTACCACTACCTCTTTCCGCAGCTCACCATGGGCCTCGCGTGGTTCCTGGTGGTGTGGAAGTGGAAGGCCTTGAAAACCGGCGACGAGCGCTACGCGAAGGCCGTGCGGTTCTGGTCGAAGATCTTCGGGGTCACGTTCATCCTCGGGGTGGTCACCGGAATCCCCATGGAGTTCCAGTTCGGCACGAACTGGGCGGAGTTCTCGAAGTTCTCGGGCGGCATCATCGGCCAGACGCTCGCGATGGAAGGGATGTTCGCGTTCTTCCTCGAGAGCGCGTTCGTGGGCGCGCTCGTGTTCGGCGAGAAGCGGCTCAGCCCGAAGATGCACTTTGCCGCGGCGGTGGGCGTCGCGGTGGGAAGCTGGCTCTCGGCGTACTTCATCCTCGTGACGAACGCGTTCATGCAGCACCCCGTGGGCCATCGCATCGCTGCCGACGGCACGCTGGAGCTGGAGTCGCTCTCGGCGTATCTCCTGAACCCCTGGGCGTTCGTGCAGTTCGCTCACAACCAGGCGGCGGCGCTCGTGACCGGCTGCTTCGCCATCGCTGCGGTGGGCGCGTTCTGGACGCTGCGCGGCACGGACCGCGAGCTCGGAAAGCTCTTCCTCCTATGGGGCTCGCGGGCGGGCCTCGTCGCGTCGTT
>CAZXSG010001134.1:0-1915 GCA_964643185.1 uncultured Holophagales bacterium | reverse complement strand
CACCGCGCAGCCGATGCCCTGCGAGATGACGTTGTCCACCGCGGCGCCGAAGACGCCCCACTCGGGGAAGCCCAGGTTCCCGAAGATGAGCAGCGAGTCGAGCACGATGTTGAGGACGTTCACGAGCACGGTCACGCCGAGAACGACGCCCACCCGCCCGATGCCCGCGAAGAACGACGACAGCGTGGGCAAAAGGATCGACACGAACGCGCCGAGGAGCAGCGTGCGGGAGTAGGTGACCTCCGCTTCCACGAGGGCCGGGGAGTGCCCCGTTCCCTCGAAGAACGGCCGCACGAACGGCGCGAGCGCCGCGAGGAGAACGCCCGAGACGACGGCGAAGATGAGTCCCTGCCCCATCGCGAGGCCGATGCGGCCCGGCTGCCCCGCGCCCTGGTACTGCGCCACGAACGTGGTGAGGTATTCGCCGATCGAGATGAAGACCCCCACCAGCGAGAGCGTGAAGAAGACGCCGGTCACCTGCCCGGCCATCGCGTCCGTGCCGTACCAGGTGAGGAGCAGCCGGTCCACGAACACCTGCGCCGTGTACGACGCGTGGCTGAGCATGAGCGGCGCGCCCATGCGGAGAACCTCGCGCGCGCCGCCCTCGCCGTCCCAGCGGGCCCGGAACCGCTCTGGAATCAGGGGAACGCCGAGCCCGGCGCGTTCGTGCCGAAGCCGCTCTCGTCGTGCTCGTTCACGATCACGCCGTCGTCGTCGAACGTCCAGCCCTTCACCGTCCAGCGCTCGTTCAGGTAGCCCTGGTTGTCGGTCCCTTCGAAGTACCAGCTCTTCGCTTCGGCCAGCTCCTCGGGCGTTTCGATGACCTTCTTGCGGCTCGTGTAGTAGCGGTAGCCGTTCGCCGGGTGCTCCTCGAAGATGCGGAGCTTGTCGTTGGCGAGGAGCGCGCGGTAGGGCGCCAGCTCGTCGTTGGCCGCGTTCTCGGCCGTTTCCTTCCAGCCCTTCGCCTTCTCGGCGAGATCCAGGAGCCGCGCGCGCACGTCGTCGATCGAGGACGCCTCGCCGCCCACCTCGACCATCACGTCCCCGGCCTTCGAAGCCAGCTCGTCGAGGAGCTTCACGGCCTCGTCCACGTACATCACCACCATGTCGCAGTTGGTGAGGAAGCCCGAGTCGCTGCCGCCCTTCTCCATGTCGTCCGCGTACCAGCTCACGATGTTGGAGGCCTTCGAAGACAATTTGTCGCGAAGCTCGGTGACTTCTTCGGAGAGGCCGTCGCCCTCGGGCTCGCCGCTCGCGAGGCCGGGGAAGGCTTCGTACATCACGGCGAGATCGAGATCGCTCTCCTCGCCCGGGTTGCCGTAGAACGCGTTCGCCTCGGCCCACGCGGCGTCGAACGCGCCGTCGGACTTGCCCTTGATCTCAACCGGACAGCGCATGTCGAGACCGCCGTCGGCGCGGCGGAGCACGGGACCCGTCGACTCCATGCGTCCGTCGGCGCCGATCTTGAAACGGATCACGCGGTCGAGCTTCTTCTCTCGCGTGAGCTTGATCTCGTAGCTGCCGGGGTTCGCGGCGAGGAGATGCCAGGAATCGGAGTCGCCGTAGCCGCCGTTCATCCAGCCGCGCACGGTGGGGAACGTCACCGAGAAGCACTTCGCGAGCGGGCCGCCCGCGGCCGTCGTCACCTGGTCGCCCCAGCCTTCCACGTCGGCCTCGCCACGGGCCTCGGAGGAGCGGATCTTCTTGCCCTCGTAGAAGAGGTAGGCACCCACTTGGTACGTGTCGACGTCGCCGCCCAGCCAGGCGCGCGCCTCGAGCTTGGGCGCGTCCGAGTCGCCGCGCACGTCGACGCCCACGGTGCCGAGCGCGAGCAGCCAGTCGACCCGCGGAGCGAAGTCGGGCTTCGAGCCGCCGTCGACGGGCAGCACGGGGAGCGTGCCGGTGAGGAGTGTGT
>CAZXSG010001133.1:0-1915 GCA_964643185.1 uncultured Holophagales bacterium | reverse complement strand
GATGGGGGCACTCAAAGAAACGCGGCGCCCTGAGGGGCGCCGCATCAAATCTACCACGGAGGCCGGAGGAAACCGAAGCGGGGCGGTCCGAGGGGACCGCTTCAGGCAGTCCTACCGGACTGCCCCTAGTAGCTCACCCGGAGCCCGAGCCGCACCGACGTGGGCGGGGTGCGCAGCACGGGCTGGAGATACCCGGGGTTGCCGGGCGTCGCGCCCGCGTTGTCGGCCTCCTGGAAGCCGTAGCGCTGGTCGAGGAGCAGCGCCTTCTGCGTGTTGAAGAGGTTGAACACGGTGACGAGCGCGTTCACCGTGACGGGCCCGAGCTTGATGGGGTAGCTCAGATTGAGGTCCGCGTCGTAGGTCGTGGGCGCCCGGCCCTCGGCGCCCCGTTCGGTGAGGAAGAACTCGTACCGCCCGTAAGCGTCCGAGTAGCCGTAGCGCGTGAGCGGAGTGCCGCCCCGGATGTTGGCCTGCATTCCCACGGTGAGGTTGAACGGGAACACGTAGTAGCCCGAGAGCTTGAGCTGGTGCCGGCGGTCGTTCGAGAGCATGCCCTGGTTCGTGACGCGCGAGAGGTTGCGGCCGTCCGTGAAGAAGTCGTAGTAGTCGAACGCGGCCGAGATGTTCGGGTCCGCGCCGACGTTCGTGAACGGCGCGTAGAGACCGTCGAAGTTGCCCTTGAGCCGCGACCAGATGTACGAGGCCTGCCCCTGCCAGTTCTTCGAGAAGCGCTTCGTCACGTCGAGCTGGATTCCCGTGTACTTCCGCTCGGCCGTGGGTGCCTCGATGGTCTGCGAATAGTCGAGCGTGAAGATGCGGTCCATGATCCCCTTGCCGGGGTTCCCGATGCAGTACGTGCCGTCATCGGCGCACAGGAAGTCCTCGATGACCTCGCCGTACGTGCGGTAGATGCCCTTGATGCCGAACGCGATTCCGGGCACGAGTTCCCGCTCGGCTCCGAGAATTCCCTCGTGGATGAACTGGTTGCGAAGGTTCGGATCCACGGGCTCGGTGAAGCCGCCGAAGATCGCCGAGTCGCGCCCGAGGGCCGCTTCCGCCGCGGCGTCGGGGGTCGTCGCGGTGGGGCTGAAGTTGAAGATGCGGGCCTGCCGCTCGAACGAGAACGAGCGGATGACGAGGTCCATCGAGAGCTGCTCGTAGTACTGGCCGTAGGAGCCGTAGACCTTCGTCTTGCGATCGTTCGACGGGTCCCACGAGAAGCCGAAACGGGGAGCGAAGTCCTTCTTCAGATCGATCTGCTTCGTGCCCGCAGCGTCGATGATCTCCTGCCGGTCCCAGCGGATGCCCGCGGAGATCGTGAGGTTCGGGAGCGGCGTGAACTTGTCCTGCAGGTAGAGCGTGGTCACGCGGTGCTTGGGCGCCGCGGTGAGCGCGGAGACGGGCGCGTTCGCGATGGTGGCGGTGGGCGTCGTCCAGTAGTAGTGGCTGTAGATGGGGCGGCTCGGCGTCACCGCGTTCGAGAAGATGTCGACCTGCTGTCCGCCCGAGAAGCGGCGCACGACGTCGGCCTTTTCGGCCTCGTACTCGAACCCGAACTTCACCTCGTGCGTGCGCGAGAAGTGCGTCACCGAGAAGCCGAACGAATTCCTCACGAACTCCTTGGCCTGGAGGAGGCCGAAGCCGCCGCGTGCGAAGAAGTTCTCGTCCACGGTGCGGGTCTGGATGACGTCGCCCGCGCCGGTGGCCGGACCCACGGAGTTCGTCTCCTCGTGGCGCGAGGCCTGAGCGCTCGCCAGCCAGCTCGTGCCGATGAGGCCCTCGTAGCGGAGAGCGAAGTCGTGGCCTCCGAACTCGCGGAGGCCCAGGTAGGTCAGCTCGTCGTCGTTGAGAGAGTGCTGAGCGTCGTTGATCGCGGCCGTGTAGCCGCGGCGGAATTCGGCGCGATCCTCAGGAT
>CAZXSG010001132.1:0-1917 GCA_964643185.1 uncultured Holophagales bacterium | reverse complement strand
CCCGACGCGGTCGTTATCGTCGACGTCCGGGGGACGATCGTGCTCGCAAACCCCGCCTGCCAGCGCCTGTTCGGTCACGCCCCTTCGGCGCTCGAGGGACAGAGGCTCGGGATCCTCGTTCCGGAACGGTTCCGGAGCCACGACGAATCCCGGGCCGCCTACATGCGGGCGCCCCGCCCGCGTGGAATGGGGCTCGGGCTGGAGCTCGCCGCCCGCCATGCCGACGGCACCGAGCTGCCGGTGGACATCGCTCTGACGCCGCTCACGGTGAACGGCGAGCGCTGGGCCGCGGCCACGATCCGCGACATGCGCGGGCGCGCCGGCACGCCCGAAACGCTGCGCGTGCAGGCGACGGCGCTCCGTTCGGCGGCCAATGGCATCGTGATCACAGACCGCCGAGGCGTGATCATCTGGGTGAATCCGGCGGCCTGCTCCATCACGGGCTATGCCGCCGACGAGCTCGTCGGGAGCCACACGCGTCTGCTCAAATCGGGCCGGCACGATCCCGCCTTCTACGAGGAGCTCTGGAAGACCGTCAACCGGGGTGAGAGCTGGTCGGGCACCATTCAGAACCGGCGGCGGGACGGCACGATCTACCACGAGGAGCAGACGATCGCCCCCGTCGTCAGCGACGCAGGGGTGGTGACGCACTTCATCGCGATCAAGCAGGACGTCAGCGCGAGGCACCTCGCCGAGGCGCGACTGGCCGAGGCCCATGAGTCCCTCGCGGCGCATGCCGCAGAGATCGAATCCTTGAACCGGAGGCTCAGGGAACAGTCCATCCGGGACCCGCTGACGAGCCTCTACAACCGCCGCTACCTCGAGGAGGCGATCGGGCGCGACGTGGCGCGCGTCGTGCGCACGGGCGAGCCGCTCGCCATCGCCGCATTCGACCTCGACCACTTCAAGAACGTCAACGACCTCCACGGTCACGCCTTCGGAGATCTCGTTCTCAAGACGTTCGCCCGGGTGCTCCGGGAGCACGCCCGGGCCTCGGACCTCGTCTGCCGCATCGGGGGCGAGGAGTTCCTCGTGGTGCTTCCCGGGGCCTCGCTCGCGGTGGCTCTCGAGCGCGCCGAGCGCTACCGGGCGGGCTTCGCGGAGGCGATCACGACGAACGAGGCCGGGGCCTCGATGCGCCACACCGTTTCGATCGGCGTCGCGGTGCTCCATACGGACGGAGAGGACTTCCTCTCCGCCCTCGGTCGCGCCGACGCGGCGCTGTACGAGGCGAAACGGACCGGGCGAAACCGGGTGGTCTCGGCCGAGCGTTGACTTCCGGCGGAGCACCTTCTCGCCGACAATGCGGACTCCACCACCGAGGAGACCGCATGCCGTTCAAGAGCTATTCGAAGGAAGCGCTCGAGTTCCTTTCCGGGCTCGAGGCTCACAACGAGAAGGCCTGGTTCGATCCGCGCAAGAAGATCTACGAGGAGTCGGTGAAGGCCCCCACGATCGCGCTCGTCGAAGCGCTCAACGAGCGGCTTTCGTCGATCGCTCCCCAGTACCGCGTGCCGGATCCCGCGAAGGCGATTCCGCGGCTCAACCGCGACGTGCGCTTCTCGAACGACAAGTCGCCCTACAAGACCGAGGTCGGCGCCGTGTTCTCGCTGGCCGGGTTCGAGAAGCAGGAGGTCGCGGGCTTCTACGTGGGCGTCTCGGGCAAGGGCGTCACCGTGATCGGCGGCGCCTACATGCCGGGTCCGCCCCAGCTCGCGGCGCTTCGCGCGGCGTTCGTCGAGAGCGCTGCGGAGTTCCGGGCCCTGGTGAAGACCCCGCGCCTCTGCACGGCCATGGGCGAGCTATCGGGGGCTCGACTGAAGGGCGTTCCGCGCGGCTTCGCCAAGGACGATCCGGACGCCGGCCTGCCGGGCCACCCACGCGTCCAGTTCACGACCCCGCTGCCACGGGCCGCCC
>CAZXSG010001131.1:0-1917 GCA_964643185.1 uncultured Holophagales bacterium | reverse complement strand
GTCGACGGAGTGAGGCCGTGAGGGGATGAGCGCTCTCGTGCCGTGCCGTGCGTGTGGGAACGAGGTTTCTCCTCGAGCTGCGGCTTGCCCGAGGTGTGGGGAGCCGACGGCGGCGCCCGAGGCTCAGCGCCGGGTTGAGCCGGACGGAGGCGTTCGCCCGATCGCGATCGTGAGCGAGCAGATGGGGATGACGAAGCCTCCTCCGCCGCCGCTCGCTCCTCCTCCGCTGGCGCCGCCACGCTACGAGCGACCGGCCCCTCTTGCGCCGCCGCCTCGACACGCACCCTCGGGAGTTCAGACGCTCTTCGTGATCTCCGGGGTCGTCATCTCGGCGATCGCGATCGCCTTTCTTCTCGGGAAACCGTCGAAGACGCCTGTCCGCCGTGCTCCGGATCTTTCGGCCAGGGCTCGCGAAGCTCCCACGCCCGGCCCGCGGCCGACTCCAGAGCCGACGAAGGCGACGCGAGCGATGCTCGTCGGAAGGGCCCGCGGCGCGGAGCAAGGGAAGGGCCACGCGGCCTGTAAGGGTTGCGGAATGCCGACCTCTTTCGGTTTCGAATTGATGACGAGGGGGCACTGCGCGGAGTTCCAGTCCGCCCCGGGAGCTGAGTTCTACGACTGTGCGCGTGAGTACGAAATCGGCTTCAAGAGAGCGTTCGAGACGGCTCGCGGCGTAAAGTTGACCCTCGTGCGCGAATTCCGCGCGAGCGACGCACGGCCAGGTCTTCGTATCGTGACGTGGGACGGCAAGCCCCAGTGGACCGTCCTCAGCGTCGACGGGCCGCTCATGACCGTCCGCTACGAAGAGAGCGGCACCGTCGAGCCGAAGAGCATCGAGGCGATGGTGGGGCAGCTCTATGTGATGAAGGATGGCGCCTCAAAGTCAGCGTCGAAGGCTCGGCCAACGTCGCCGGTCGAAGCCCCGACCCCCGACGGCACGCCACGCCTCGAGCGGATCTCGCCCGGCGTCTACAAGACGGACCATTAGGGAGGAGCAAATGCGATATCGAATTCTTCTCGGCGTCTTCGTGCTCGCCTGCGGCGGCTGCGCGACGGGCTACCACTCCACCGGCATGACGGGGGGCTTCGAGGAAACCCGCATGAACGAGCGGACCGTTCAGGTCCGGTTCCAGGGGAACGGCTACACGACTCAGAACCGAGCGCAGACCTTCCTCCTGCGACGGTGCGCGGAGATCACTCTCGAATCGGGGCGCCGGTGGTTCTCGCTCGGAAGCGAAGGCAAGGGGTCGACGACGTCGGGAGCGAGCGGCTTCATCTTCAGCTTCCCGAACGGAACGGCCACCGTGAAGATGCTCGACGCCGCTACGGAGGACCCGAACCCTCTTGACGCAGCGCTCGTGATCCGCGAGACGGACAAGCGCGCGGGCGGGAAGCTCTCCGTGAAGGCCCGCGAGACGCTCCGGAGGGTCGAGAGCGAGAAGCCGTAGGGGCCCAGGAGGATCGACCAGATGCGATGTCGAACTCTATCCCTCGCCGCTTTCCTCGCGTCGCAGGCGCTCGCCCAGGCGCCGACGCCGACGCCCGCACCTCGAGCGCCGGTCGAGTACTCCGCGGAGGTCGTGAACGTCATCGATGGCGACATCGTCAACGTCCGCATCGGCTTCCGCGGGGTCGAGGCTGTGCGGCTCATCGGTATCGACGCTCCCGAGGTAAGGCAGCCCTACGGCAGCGAAGCGACCGCGGCGGCAGAGAGCCTCGTGAAGGGGATGGTCATCCTCCGGGTCTACGGGCAGGACCCCTGGGGCCGGCGGGTTGTCGACATGAGGCTCAAGGACGGCCGCAACGTCTCGCAGGAACTCGTAAGGCTCGGGGCTGCCTGGCGGTACAAGGACGCGGCGGACAAGGTGATTGCAGCCCTCGAGGCCGAGGCTCGCTCGAGGAAGATCGGGCTCTGGG
>CAZXSG010001130.1:0-1919 GCA_964643185.1 uncultured Holophagales bacterium | reverse complement strand
CAGCGAGCGTCGCGGCCGGCTATCGGATTGGCTCAGTTGCTGCGCGGCTTCGAGCAGGATCGCCACGCCCAGGGCGTTGTCGAGCGCGCCGTTGTAGATCGCATCGCCATCGACCGGCGCGCCGATCCCGAGGTGATCCAGGTGCGCGCTGAACACCACATGCTCGCGCCCGAGCGCGTCGTCGGCGCCGCGCAGGCGCGCGACCACGTTGTGCGACTGCGCCGGTTCGATCCGCGTGCGCGAAGACAAGGTCAGCGTGCCGGGCAGATCGAAACCGCGCAGGTCGCCCTTGCGGGCCTCGCGGAACCCCCGCGCGGGGCCGGTGTCGCCCTTCTCGCGGGTGAGGTAGGTGCCCGTGCCGGCCTTCGCGCGGGCTTCGTGGACGGTCTTCGTGACGGCGCGGAGCACTTAGGCCCCCTTCTTCGCCGCGGGCGCCGGGGCGGGCTTCTCGGCCTTCTCGGCGGGCTTCTCCGCGGGGGAAGGCAGAGGCGGGGGAGGAGCGGGGGGCTCGGCGGGCTCGTTCTTCGCCGCGGGCGCCGGGGCGGCAACGGGCGCGGGGGAGATGGCCCCGACGCGCAGGAAGAGCTCGATGTTCTCGGGCCCGAGCTGCTCCTCGGAGAGGGTCTTACCGGCGTACTCGGTCGCGCGGAGCCGCACCCTGTTCACCCTGACGTCGCTGTTGAGCGTGTAGTGCATGGGAGTCCTTTCTCAGGAGAGGGGAGGGAAGAGGCCGCCCGATCACCGCGAGCGGCCCCAGGAGGTCAGGGGGTTAGGGGAGGGTGCAAACCTCGAGGTACACGTCGCCGGCCGAGGCCGTGACGGTCGAGAGGTTTCCCGAGCCCGAGATGAACTGGAGGTTCACAGTCGTGCTCGCGCTGAGGCTCGGGAGGTCGTAGCCCAGGAGGGTCCCGCGGTCGGCCGAGGCGTCGCCGTAGATCGTCGAAACGGCCGCTTTCGCGTCGCTCGCAGCAATCAGATCGGCGTACGCCGAAGACGTTCGGCCGAGGGAAACCGTGAGCGTAGAGCCGTGCAAGCCGGCCGTCGTGATGACGATGTAGGCGTTTCGAACGACGGTTTTCGCGGGCAGCGAGAAGGCCGCGACGTTCCCGGTCGTGGCCGCGATCGCGAGATCCGCCAGGGTCCAACTGAACTTCAGAAGCGAAGTCGATCCGCTGAGCACGACGGTAGACGTGCCGTTGAGCGAGACGCTCACGGGGCTTGCGTCGATCTTTCGCCAGCCGGTCGAGGGGACCTGCGAGAAGAAGGCCTTCGCCGTGATGGTGCCGGAGCTTCGAGCCGTCACATTCGCGCGAATCGACTTCGCGACCGGGCCGCACCACAGCTCGCCGGCGCTCGTCGGATTCGAGATGGTCGAGACGGTGTAGAAGGCCGTGCCGTCGACGCTGAGCTGAATCGCGTTCGTCGTGACGGAGGTCGAAGCCGAGTAGACGTGAACGCAGGCGGTCGCGACGCGCTCGGTGCTCGTCGTCGTGCCGGCGCCCGTCGCCGTGACGGCAGAGAGGAGCGTCGACGTCGTGGACGTCTGCGCGCTCGCGGGGAAGGCCCCCAGGAGCGCGACCGCCGCGAGGAGCGGGGCGAGGAAGGAGGAGCGGGCCTTGCGCATGTTCGTGTGCTCTCTTTCGCTCAGCTCAGCCCGGTCAGCTCGGCGCCGTGACGGCCTGCTTCCACAGGTAGCCGCCCTTGTTGTTGGTGCGGATGGCCTTCCACGCGTCGGACTGCTTGATGACCGTCGCGCCCTTCGTGCCGATCTGCTCCTCGCGGTACTCGCGCGAGTCGGGATAGCCGAGGGTCGTGACGAGGATTCCGAAGCGCTGAGCCATCGGGTCCATGCTGTTGTTGATGAGGCCCGCGTCCTGTCCCCAGATGTCGGCGATCGAGCCGCCAGCGGTCGTGATCGC
>CAZXSG010001129.1:0-1919 GCA_964643185.1 uncultured Holophagales bacterium | reverse complement strand
GGCCGGAGCGTGCGCATCACGCTCCTCATCTGGATGCTGCTGCTCCTGGGGCTCGGCGCCGCCTCCCTCTTCAAGGAGCGTCCGACGGCCGATCGCGTCGTTGAAGGCGCCGGCCTTTTGCTGATCGGGTGGGTCGCCTTCTCGATAGCCCGGGACCTCTACCGCGAAGGGGCCTGAGGCGCCTCGAGGATCACGCGGTCGACGGCGATCCCGAGCGGACGCAGATCGTCTCCCTGCCCCCTCCCCCTCGCCGTCGCCGTGGTCATGCGGAGCACGATCGCAACCGGATCGGCCGCGAGAAACGCATCAGCGACGTCTGCCGGAATCCCGAGGCGCGCCTCGGCGAACGCGCCGGGCAGAACCTCGAGCGTACCGGCGTCGCGTCCGGCGATCGACACCCGCACCACCACCCCCGCCTCGAACGGGGCCCGGGCCCGCAGCGCGATCACCGTGGGAACGAAGCCCGTCTCCGGCACGAAAAGGACGCTGGCTTCACCCGTCGTCCAGCGGAGGCTCGTCCCCGTGGTGCCGGCCTCCTCGCGGGCGTGGAATCCGGACGGCGACACGCGCCGGTCCTCGAGGCCGCCGAGGTCGGCGATGCGCCTCCGCCCCTGCCGTTCCCAGAGCGCTCCGGCGGGGAGCGACAGCGTGGCCTCTCGAAACACGAAGCAGCCCTGCTCCGGCCGGAGACCACCCGGGAAGGGCGGCAACGGGAGCGGGACGTCGCAGGAGATCAGGTAGCGGCTCACGTCGGGGAGCGGACCCTGCGTCTGGGCCGGCAGGATCGCGACCTCGAACGGTCCCGGCTCGACGACGCGCTCGACGAGCGTCTGCCCGCTGACGAGGTCCTTCACCGTGAGGCGCGTGGCCGGTCCCGTCCGCTCGCCCGTGAGGAACGCCGCGGGCGGCCCCTCGAGCCCCGGGACGAGGAGCTCGGCCGACGAGCCCGACCAGCGGAACGCCGGCTTTCCGGGGACCACTTCCTTCACACCGAAGCCGGGCCCGAAAAGCGGCGGCGCGGGGTCGGCGATGCCGACCCTGAGGAGCCGGGCGTTGCCGAGCCGCTCCACGACGCGTCCCGAGACGGACCAGACCCGCCAGGACGGCTGAGCCGGATCCGCGGCGGGCTGGGCCGTCAGGTCGGCGATGCGCAGGAGCCTCTTGTTCCGCGTGGGCCGCGTCGCCGCGAGCTCGTGCTCCTGGAGAGCCCAGGCGCCGAGGCGTCCCTCCCAGCGCTCGAGACGCAGGAACGCGTGGAAGATCTCGTCGGCCACGATGGTGTGCCGTCCGGGATGGAGGTCCCGCTCGAGCGCGCGGATCGCCGCGATGGGCGGCGAGGCCTCGCGGCTCTGCGCCCTCACGATGGGCAGCGTCTCTTTCGCGAAAACCAGGGCGATCGCGATCGACGCCACCAGGGTCATGGCTCCGCCCGTTCCGGGCTGCGCACCAGCCAGGGCCGGCTTACGCAAAACGGCGACGAGCCCCGCGCCCGCGAGGAGCGCGGCCACGAGCACGAAAGGCACCGAGTAGCGGCTCATCGCGCGGCTGTGGAGGAACCAGAGCGAGGCGAAACCGGGCAGGAGAACGAGCGCGAGCCGGAAGAGCCCCGCTCGGCGTTCCTTCGAGAGCCCGAGCGCGACGGCGCCCGCGACGAGCGCGGCACCCGCGCACAGCGCACGCCGCACGGAGAGAGCGTCGCGCACGAGGAACGAATCCTGGAGAGTCCCGAACGTCCCCGTGGCGAACGCCTGCGAGCGGAACGCGGCCCGCTCCCCCACCGACGAGAAGAGCCCGGCGATTCCGCCTGCCTGAGCGAGGAGCCAGACGGTCCAGGCGCCCGTACCAACCAGCCCGAAGGTCACGAGCGCCAGGGCCTCGGCTCTGCGCCCCTTCCTCACGAGGACGATCGTCTCGAGGAG
>CAZXSG010001128.1:0-1926 GCA_964643185.1 uncultured Holophagales bacterium | reverse complement strand
GGATATAACCCGCTTGATTTGAATCGAAAATCGGCTCAAAAGAACCTCAAAATCGACAGAAGCTTAAATCAGAGATCGTCTCCCTATGCACAAGAAAAAGATTAAAGAGATTTTACGAGGCAAAATCAACGACGCAGTCACCCTTTATGGCTGGGTGCGTACAGTTCGCGATCAAAAGTCTTTCACCTTCATCGAGGTCAATGACGGCTCAACTCTTGGCAACCTCCAAGTCGTCGTTGATGGGCCCCAGGAGGTGGTTCGAAGCGCCCGCGATGCGGTCCAGGTCGCCCAGGAACTCCGCGAGGCCGCGCTCCCGCGCGTCCTCGCGGAGCATCTCGGCGTAGCCGATGATCGCGTTCAGCGGAGTCCGCATCTCGTGGCTCATGCTCGCGAGGAACGCGCTCTTGGCCTGGTTTGCCGCCTCGGCCGAGTCCCGTGCGAGCTGGAGGCCCTCGGCCTTGCGGCGCTCGGCCGTCAGCCGGATCGTGCGGAGCTTGATCGCCACCGAGTTCGCGAGAGCCGAAACGAGCCGCAGATCCTCTTCGCTGAAGACCCGCGCCGCGAGACGCACCTCGAGGTAGACCATGCCGACGACCTCGTCCTCGGCGAGGAGCGGCGCCGCGAGGCACGACTTCACACCCATGGCCTGCATCGACGACGTCGCCGCGGGAGCATCCCCCGAGCCGCCGAGGAACACGGCGCCGCGCTTCTCGTCGAAGACGCCGCGCACCACGGTGCGCGGAACCTTCACGTCGGGGCCGACGACGACGCCCGGCGCGAGCACGGAGGCCGTCTCCACGAGCTCACCCGAGGAATCGCGCAGCACGACGAGGCCGCGATCGGCCGAGAGCAGGGGCAGCAGCCGTCCCACGATGAAGCGCGAGAGCTCCTCGGGCGTGCGGTCCTCGAGCATCTCGCGGGAGACCTCGTAGAGCAGCTCGAGCATCTCCGACCTTCGGTGAGGGTTCCCTCCGGGGGCCATCGCGTAGAGCTTCACGTCGGTGGTGGCCGAGGGCTGCTCGTCCGAGGGCTCGAAACGCGCCTTCGCGGGCTGCTCGTACGCGATGGTGCTCTCCCCGAGCACCAGCTCGTCTCCGAACGTCAGCGGCGTCACGGCCTCCACGCGGCGCCCGTTCAGGAACGTGCCGTTGTGGGAGCCCATGTCTTCCACCGAGACTTCGCCCGAGGGTTCGATGCGGAGACGGGCATGCAGCCGCGAGAGCGACTGGTCCCGCACGAAGACGTCGGCGCTCGAGGAGCGGCCGAAAACCCAGGTCCCCGTGCGGAGGACGACGGTCCTCGGCGGGTCCTGTGGGGTCTTGATGCGGAACGAGGGAGAGCCCACGACGTCCGCCTACAGTGTCGCCACCACGAAGGGCAGCGTCGAAACGGAGGTCCCCAGAAGCGCGATCTCGAAACAGCCGGCGATGCGTTCCGCGAAACCCTCCTTGCGGGCCGTCGCGGGTCCGCGCGCGATGACGAGGAGCGGCTCCCCCGCCGCGACCGTGTCGCCCGGCTTCTTCAGGATGCGGAAGCCCGAAGCCGGGTCGATGAGGTCTTCCTTGCGGGCCCGTCCGCAGCCGAGCTCGATGGCGAGAAGCCCCAGCTCCCGCGTCGCGACGCGAGCCACGACGCCCTCGGAAGCCGCGGCAACCTCCTCGTGAGCGACGGGCTGAGGCAGCCTCTTCGGGTCGTCGCAGACGCTCGCGTCGCCACCCTGAGCCGCGATGAGCCGGGCAAAGACCTCGAGCGCGCGCCCGTCCGAGAGCGCGGAGTTGAGGCGCTTTCGGGCTTCCCTCAGAGACGTCCCGACGCCGGCCCCGCCGAGGAGGTCCGCCCCCCTGAGGAGCCCGTTCCCGCGGAGGTCCTTCGGGCCCCCCCCCCCACCCCCACCGATGGGCCCCCCCACCCCCTTCGCGTTTCCCC
>CAZXSG010001127.1:0-1929 GCA_964643185.1 uncultured Holophagales bacterium | reverse complement strand
GGTCTGCGTAGGGCCTTCCCCCAGGGCACGGTGACGGCGCGCCCCCAGTGCCCGGGGAACGGCCGGGCCCTCCACAAGCCGGGCGGCCCCGGCGTGCCGGGGGTGCACGGCGCGATGGGTCAGGCGCCGTTCACGGGCGTGCGCGTGAGGGACGTCCTCACGAAGGCCGGCCTCTCGAAGGACGCCCAGTACCTGCGCGTCTCGGGCGCCGACGCGCCGCCGAAGCCGACCGTGCCGGCGTTCATCCGCAGCCTTCCGATCGAGCGCGCGATGGATCCGACCACCATCCTCGCGTACCGGATGAACGGCGAGGACCTCACGCTCGCGCACGGCGCCCCGCTCCGTCTCGTCGTCCCCGGGTGGGCCGGCGACCACTGGGTGAAGTGGCTCGTCAGCGTGCGCGCGGAGAAGGAGGAGGACGGCGGCTTCTTCATGAAGACGGCCTACCGCATGCCGACCGAGCCGATCGAGCCCGGCGCGACCGTGCCGCCGGAGAAGATGAAGCCGGCGACGACGTTCCCGGTGAAGTCGACCATCGCGCGCCCCGACGGCGAGAAGCGGCCGGTGGGTCCGCAGGAGGTCACCGGGCTCGCATACTCCGGCGCCGCGCCGATCGCTTCGGTCGAGGTGTCGATCGACGACGGCAAGACGTGGGCGAAGGCGACGCTCGAGGGCGAAGGCGGCGTCGGTCGGGCGCAGGTGTTCCGGTATCGCTTCGACAAGAAGGAGCCCGGCCGCGTGAAGGCGATGGCGCGCGCGAAGGACAAGAAGGGAAACCTTCAGCCGGAGACGGCGGCGTGGAACCCGAGCGGGTACTTCTGGAACGGCTGGCACGCGGTGGAGTGGGAGGTGGGGTCGTGAAGCGCCGGCGCTTCGCCGAGGTGCTCGGCTCGGTCGTGCTCGCCGCGGGCCTCGCGGGGTGTCCGTCGAGCAGCAAGAGCGATGCGCGGCCCGATGCGGCGACGAGCGCGGACGCGGGCGACGCGAGCACGAGCACGAGCGCGAGCACGAGCGCGAGCGACGGGAAGGCGCTCGTCGCGCAGGCTTGCCTGTCGTGTCACACGGAGCAGATGCTCGCGCAGCAGCGGCTCACGCAGGCGCAGTGGACGAAGACGGTGACGAAGATGGTCGGCTGGGGCGCGAACCTCGACGCCACCGAGGTGGCGCCGCTCGTCGCGTATCTCTCCGCGAGCTACGGGCCCGACGCTGGGCCGTACGCGATCGAGACGATCACCGCCGACGAAGCGCTCGCCGAGCTCGCCCCCACTTCCGATGATCCGATCCCCGTCGGCGACGCCGACAAGGGCAAGGCGACCTTCATCGACAAGTGCTCCGGCTGTCACGGACAGGACGCGCGCGGCGGCATCGGCGTCCTCCTCGTCGATCGTCCGATCCTCTATCGGGCCAAGGACCTCGCGGCGATCGTGCGCAAGGGTCGCGGGAAGATGCTCCCGGTCCGCATCACCGACGCCGAGCTCGGCGACGTGCTCGCCCACCTGCGTCGCCTCCGCAATCCGCCGCCTCCGCCGCCGTGATCGCGGCGGCTCAGGTCGCTCCGCTGCGCGGCTTCGCGAGCCACTCGACGATGCGCTCCGCGAGGTAGTCCCCGCGGTCCTCCTGCACGAAGTGCCCGCCCCAGAAGCGCTCGTGAGGCTGCCCCTTCGCGCCCGGGACGTGTTCCTGGAGTGGCCTGTCGGCGCCGCCGAGGATCGGGTCGTTCTTGCCGAACAGCGTGAGGAACGGCTTGTCCCAGCGGCCGAGCACGTCCCATGCGGCGCGGTTCGCGGGGATGGCCGGGTCCGACTCCTCGGTGGGCACGAGGCTCGGGAAGACGCGCGCGCCGGCCTTGTACGCGCGTGACGGAAACGGAGCGTCGTACGCGGCGACGATCTCGGGCGCGAGCTTCGTCACGCAGCCCGACGCGACGAT
>CAZXSG010001126.1:0-1935 GCA_964643185.1 uncultured Holophagales bacterium | reverse complement strand
CGCCCACTTGGACGAGGACGGCGGCGAGTTCGTGAACGACGGCCGCTGGCTTCGGGTCAGCAACAATAGCCCGATCAGGGGCGATTGCTGGCGGATCGGGACGAGCAGGGCCGAACCGATCAACGAGTTGATCGAGAATCGTTCGAGTTCAGATGTTCCGAAATGCGCCGCGCCGCTGAGTTCACCGGCCATGGCCGCCAGCCGCCCTTCATGCCGAACCCCTTTCGTCTGGACATTGGCCTGCAGAGGCCCGCCCTCCCGCCCCCGCCGCGAGGAGAAGACGCCGCAGCAGGAGGCCCGAGAGCAGCACGAGCGCGCACTGCACGAGGTAGACGCCCAGGAGGGAGCCGCCCGTGACCCCGAGGATTCCGGCCACGAACCGCGAGTAGAGAGGCGGCCAGAAGAAGTCGTGCGGCACGTCGCCGCCTTCGAGGAGCACCTGAGCCTCCGCGTGATAACGCACCTCGTCGCCGAGAAGAGGCCTCACCGGGGGCTCGGAGAAGACGAAGAAGACGGCGGCCTGTGCGAGCGCGCCCAGCGCGAGAATCGCGAGCAGACGCCGCGCTCCTGGCTGCCGCAGCGTCACGGCGTCACGGCGTCACGCGGCGCGGGCCCCGGGGCTTCGCCGCGGGAGGCTGCCCACGCAGTCCTTCGCCTTGTAGTTCGAGCCGCCCACGTCGCGGAGGAGCGCGTCGTACTCCCGGCAGAGCCGCGCGAGGGGAGCGGAATTCGAAGGCGTTACGGGAAAGTCGAGCGCGAGCGAGTAGCCGTCGGACGTGTAGCGGTTGCGGAACGGGAGGCGGTCGGCGCGGTGGCGCTTGATCACCCCGAGATAGCTCGGCACGTGAAGCTCGTGCTGCAACGCGAGCGCCTTCGTGAAGGCCCCGAGCGCGGCGTCCTTCGGCACGAAGAGCTGGTACTGGATGAAGCCCCCTGGCCGGTAGATGTCGCGAAAGCCCGGCAGGACGTCGAAGAGGAAAGAGAACGCCACGAGCGACTGGCGATATCGGGTTCGCCCCTGCGCCCGGTGCGACAAATATTTGCCGAGGTTCACGAAACGCATGCCCGAGTCGAAGAGCCAGAGCTTCAGACCCGCCAGGAGGAGAGCGGGCGGCAGGACCGGGCGCACCTCCTGCTCGGCGGCCGTGAAGCCCCGCTTCCCCTCCGGCAGGCTTTCATGAACGGAGTTCGCGAGGTGGACGACGCCCCGCCCGCACGCGTCGCCTGCGGGAAACGCGTCGATCCAGCCCACGAGGTACTCCCAGGCATCCTTCTCGGCATCGAGGAGCGCCATCTGCTCCGCGAGGGTTGCCGTGGGAACGGAGAGGACGTCCACGAAGCCCGTGTCGAGCTTCTTCATCTCGAGGGACGCCTCCACGATGGGCCGCTCGGCGCCCCACACGGAGACGACGTCGAAGAAGCCGGGCTCGCCGCGGGCGTAGCGGGAACGGGAGCCGTCCTTCTCGAGCACCACCACGTGGCCCACGTGCTCGCCGAGCGTGCCCGCGCGCCAGCCGTTCTTGCCGTGAATGTTCATGGAGATGGCGCCGCCAAGGGTGGGATACATCGTCCCGGGCACGATCGGGGGCCACCATCCGAGCGGCACGGAGTGGCGCCACAGCCCTTCCCAGGACACGCCGGCCTCCGCGGTGAGAAGGCCCGACGCGGGGTCCAGCGAGAGGATGCGCGAGAGACCCGTGAGGTCCACCACGGGGCCCTGCGGGTTCGTCGCCGCGTCGCCGTAGGAGCGCCCGGCGCCACGGAACACGGGGCTTTCGCCGCGACTGTGCAGCAGGCGGACGACCTCGGCCAGCTCGTCGCCCGTCGACGGCCGGTAGACGGGCGAGACGGAGTAGTTGTAGAGGCCGAATCCGGTGACGAGCTCGCGCCCCGCGGCGCCGGAGGACGCCGCGCTCACGGCCGCCGCGGCGCCGG
>CAZXSG010001125.1:0-1936 GCA_964643185.1 uncultured Holophagales bacterium | reverse complement strand
GCCTGCGCGGTCCTTGACCGTCTCGCCCCGCACCGGGAAGGCGAACGTGCCCGAGATGTTGAAGCGGGCGATCGCCGCGAAGCCCGTCCACTGCGCGTCGTGCGAGCCGGCGCCGTTCTTCTCCTTGCCGTAGTCGTAGTTCAGCGTGAGCGTCACGAGGTCCGCGGGCTTGATGACCGCGACGACGTCGAAGACGTGCCGCGCGTCCGACGAGCCGGACCGCTCCGCCCCGCCCACGTAGTTCAGGTACGCCGTGAACATCGGCGCCGGCGTGAACAGGAGCTGCGCGCCGAACGTTTTCCCGCGGTTGTTGTCCTTCACGTTGTCCCAGCCGTTCGCGACCATCGCCATGGCCGAGAACGACGACGAGAACGCGTAGGTCGCCTTCAGGCCCGTGTGGGTGAAGGGAATCGCGTAGCCGAAGAGGATCGAGCGGGAGAAGTTGTCGTTGTACCCGTCGTAGCCCTCGATGAGCTCGGCGCCCATGTGGGTGATGAACTTGCCGAAGTCGATCCGGAAGCCCGACGACGGCATCCAGCTCACGTAGCCCTGCTGGAGATCGAAATCCTCGGCCTTGCCGGTCACGGAATCCCGGAAGAGCCCGCTCGAGGCGGCGATCCGAGGCAGCGATCCGCCGGCGGTCAGATCGAATCGGAAGCCGATGTCGCCGGCCTCCGCGACCGGCTTCTGGACGACGAGCTCCACGACGTCGAGCTTGAACGTGTTGTCGTCGAAGTCGAAGACCCGGTAGCCGTTCAGGCCCGAGTCCGGCTTGTTCGTGTTGTAGGTATAGGACGCTCCCACCATGCCGTTCAGGGAGATGCCGTCGTACCACTTCGGCGCGGGCGCCGTCTGAGCGCTCGCGGAGCCCGCGACCAGCGCGGTCAGCGCCAGCGTCCCGGCCAGGAGCGCCCGATTCTTCAGTTCCATCTCGTCCTCCTCAGACAATCAAAAAGTGCTTGCCCAACTCGATACTGCCCTTGCGGGGATCATGATTTCGGAGATTTCAGGACTCAGGACCTCAAGGAAAGGTCAGGCGGGAGGCTTCAACCCCGGGAGCGTTCGACCCAGTCGCGCCGTTCGGCCTCGGCGGTGAAGAACCCGCTGAGGAAGGAGAGGTCCTCCTTCTCCTTGAAGTACTCGTTCGCGATCTGGGAGGCCTTGAAGATGGCTTCCTTGTCGGCCGAGCCCACCGTGAAACGCTGGCGCATCTCGTCGGTGTAGTCGCGGGTCTCGAGGAGGAAGCGAAACGTCGTCATGAACTCGTCCCAGCGGTTCAGCAACGCGAAGCGAGGCTTGTAGGTCTGCGCGAGGCCCTGCATGAGCATCTTGAACGGGATCGAGAACATCGCGTCGTGCTTGTTCGTCGTGAGGAGGATGAGGCAGTTCCTCGCGATCTGGCCGAGCAGCGTCGCGAGCAGCGCCTTGGCCACGGCGTGCGAGTTGTCCTCGAAGCCCTGCTTGGCGACGAGGGCCGGGTACTCCGTCACGGTCGTGCCTTCCTCGATCGCGAAAACCCGGGCCGCCCGCTTCTGAGGCTCGCCCTCGAGCGTGAGGAGCGCCGTCTCGCCGAGGACCATGCCCGGGATGACGATGCCCTGGAGCCCCTGGTCGGTGCGGATCCCGAGCTTGCCGCTCTCGAGCACGGCGAACGTGCGTGCGGCATCTCCGGCTTCCCAGAGCACGGCCTCGCGGGACAGGATGATCTTGCGCTGCATGCGCCCTCCTCCGCCATTTTCGGGACGGCGGATGCTACCGCGGATCCTGCATGGGGCGGCCTCGGGAGTCGATATCTCTCTGGTACGATCGCCGCATGGGTCTCTTCGATATTTTTCTCGGGGGCAACGAGGCCAAGAAGCGCGTCGAAGACCTCCAGCGACGCCTGAAGGCCAACCCGACGAACTCGGACGCCCACCTGCTGAAGCTCGAGATGATG
>CAZXSG010001124.1:0-1937 GCA_964643185.1 uncultured Holophagales bacterium | reverse complement strand
TGACCGCCTTGCGGGGGCAGAAGATCGATCTCGAGCCCGTGCTCTGTGGCGGCAAGGATCCGATCCACCAGCAGCGGGAGCAGTGGACCGACGGTGCGAACGCGTTCGCGCTGGCCCCGGGCGTGATCCTCTGCTACGACCGCAATGAGAAGACCGCCGCCGAGCTCTCCCGTCGCGGCTACGAGATCGTCAACGACGACGAGCTGCTCCTGGGAAGGCGCGAGCTCAAGCGCGCGGACAAGACGAAGAGGTACGCCATCCAGCTGAACGCGACAGAGCTCTCGCGGGCCCGGGGCGGTCCCCGCTGCATGACGATGCCTCTCGTGCGCGACCCGATCTGATGCGCTCCCGGCGCCGCTCTGCCGCCGGGCTCCTTGCGGTCGCGGCCCTCGCGGGCTGCCGCGCGGAGCGCTCGGGTCCGCAGGCTCCGGCCGCGGGACCGGCTGGAATCCCGGGCGAGGGGGAGGCTGCTGCGAAGGAGCGCTCCGTACGGGCGAAGGACGCCGGGAAGCTGCCCGTGCTGGAGGCGACGGCCGTGGAGGCGACGCCGATCCTCCTGGCTCCGGATTTCGGAGCGGCGCGCGCCGGGGCGCTCGCCACCGGGGATCCGGTGAAGGTGCTGTTCGCCGATCACGAATTCCTCGGAATCCAGGTGGAGAAGGTGGGGCTCGCCTACGTGGCGGCGAGGGCCGTCTCGTACGTGCCGCCGCGCCCTGTGGCTCCTCCCGAGCCCCCGGCGCCCCCGCCCGGCGCGGAGGCCCCGACCCTGGATTCCCCATCGCACGAGGTCGAGAGCCCGGCGTTCGATGCCCCGGAGCCGGAGCCGCCGGCCGGGCCCCTGCGGCCGCTTCCGGAGGGGGCCGAGCCTCCGATCGCCGAGTCGAAGGCCCCGCCCATCTATCCGCCGGCGGCGCGCAAATTCGGCATCGGGGGCGAGGTGGAGCTCCGGATCGTGGTCGAAAAAAACGGCCACATCGGTGAGATCGAGGTGGTCGGCAACCCCTCGGCGATCCTGGCGGGGGCCGCGCGGGAGGCCGCGCGGAAGTGGCGCTACCGGCCCGCGCGCGTGAACGGCCAGCCGGTGGCCGTGTGGCTCACCGTGCGGGTGAAGTTCGACCTGGGAGGCGGATAAAGCTGAATTCGTTCAGCCCTCCGGGCCGAGAAACGCCTCCGGCGCGCTGAATTCGCCGCACCGCCTCCTATAATCGACCGTTTTCATGCTCGAGCTGGTTTATGAAGCCGAGGGGCGTCCCCACCGCTACCGGCTGAGCGGGACGGAGATCTCGCTCGGGCGCTCGAGCGAGAACGAGATCGTGCTGAACGATTTCTCGGTGTCGCGCAAGCACGCCATCCTGCGGCGGGAAAACGACCGCTGGGTCGTGGCCGACCAGAACTCCACCAACGGCATCAAGGTGAACGGACGCTTCGTCACTCAGTCGGCGATCACAGCCGGCGACGTCCTGACGGTCGGGACCTTCACTCTGACGGTCCGCGAGGAGCTGCCGAGCGGGCCGGCCAAGAAGGCGCCCGGTACCGAGTCCACGTCGACGTTCGTGCGCTCGATCGCGGACTTCAACCGCGACTTCGGCCTCGAGCACGTGGCGGCGGTCGTGGAGCCGTCGTCGGGCCTTTCGAGCTCGTCGCGGCGCTTCGCGTCGCAGGTCGCGCGCGGAAAGATCTTCGAGATCCTGGTGCAGGTGGCCAAGACGCTCATCGACGCCAAGCGCCTCGACGAGATCCTGGGCCGCCTGCTGGACCTCCTCTTCGAGTACCTCCCGGCCGAGCGCGGCGTCGTGGTGCTCCTCGACCCGAACGACCGGCTGGTGCCCACGCTCGCCCGTCAGCGCGGCCGCGAGGGCGTCGAGGTGACCGAGCCCTTCTCCCACACCATCGTGGACACCGTCGTCCGCGAGAGGGTCGCCGTCCTCACGTCGGAC
>CAZXSG010001123.1:0-1945 GCA_964643185.1 uncultured Holophagales bacterium | reverse complement strand
GAGCCGCGCGACGACCGTGGCCACGCCGTCGAAGTGGCCAGGCCGGCGCGCCCCCTCCATGCCCTCGGAGACGCCCGCGACGTGGATGGAGGTTGCGTACCCCTCGGGGCACATCTCGTCGGGCGTGGGGGCGAAGAGGAGGTCGCAGCCGGCCTCCTCGAGCTTTCGCGAATCCCCCTCGAGGTCCCGCGGGTAGCGGGCCAGGTCTTCGTTGGGGCCGAACTGCTTGGGGTTCACGAAGATCGAGGCCACGGCGCGCGTGCACTCTCTCTTCGCGGCCGCGACGAGCGTGAGATGCCCTGCGTGGAGCGCGCCCATCGTGGGCACGAATCCCACGGTTTCCTGCGCGGCGCGGTAACCCGATATCGCCGTCCGGAGGGCGGTCACGGTCGCGACGGTCTTCATGGAATGGGCTCCGTCAGGCCCGGCGGCGAGGCCGGGCGCTGCCGGTGCCCCCACCGTAGAGCGCAAGGGGCGGGGCTTCCTCGGAGGACACGGAAACGGGACCGCTGAAGCTCTCCTCGGCGTTCGGGAAGTCGCCCGAGGTCACGTCGCGAACGTAGGCGGTGGCCGCCGCGGCGATGACCGCGCCCACGTCCGCGTAGCGGCGCACGAAGCGCGGGGTCTTGGCGCCTGGCACCTTGAGGCCGATGAGGTCGTGGAGCACGAGGATCTGCCCGTCGCAGCCGGCGCCGGCTCCGATGCCGATCGTGGGCACGGGCACGGCCTCGGTGATGCGGGCCGCGAGATCCCGCGGGACGCATTCCAGAACGAGCGAGAAGACGCCGGCGTCGGCCAGCCGCCGCGCGTCGTCGAAAACGCGCTGGGCTTCCGTCTTCCCCCGGCCCTGCACCTTGAATCCACCGAGCGCGTTGACCGACTGCGGTGTGAGGCCGATATGGCCCATCACCGGGATCTCGGCGTGGAGGAGCGCCTCGATCATGGGGATCCGCACCGCGCCGCCTTCGAGCTTCACGGCGTGGCAGCCCGCCTCCACGATGAAGCGGGCGGCGTTGTGCACGGCCTCCTGCGGCGTCGTGTGGTAGCTCATGTACGGCATGTCGCCGATGACGAGCGCGTTCGACGTGGCCGCGCGCACGGCCTTGGCGTGGCGTACCAGGGACTCCAGCGACGCCGTGAGCGTGGTGGCCTGGCCGTAGACGACCATCTCGGCCGAGTCGCCCACGAGCAACAGGTCGATGCCCGAGCCGTCGAGCAGCGCCGCGGTGGGCGCGTCGTAGGCCGTCAGGCACGCCAGCTTTCGCACGCCCTTGAGGGCGCGGAACGCGGGGACCGTGAGCGGTGTGAGGGGGGACCTCTGCAGAGGGGCAGAGATCGGCTGCGGGGCGAGCTGCTCGAGAGGCGAGTTGGACTCGGCCTTCCCGGCGCCCGGAACGAGGGCGTCCGTCATTTTTCCTCCCGTCGCGGTCGCCGCTCAGCGGGATCCGCGCGGTACGTAAACCTGCCGGCCCCGAAATGGCCGGGTGATCTGGGCGATGAGGTCGTCGAGGTCGGTCTTGCGCGTGACGAAATCGATTTCGGTGGTGTCCACGACGAGGAGCGGAGTCTCCCGGTAGTGGTAGAAGAAATGATTGTAGGCCTCATTGAGGCTCTTGAGGTACTCGGCCGAGATGGATTTCTCGAAGCTCCGGGCCCGCTTGCGAATCCGGCCGAGGCAGGTATCCGTGTTGGCGGTGAGGTGCACCACGAGATCGGGCCGCGGAACGTTGTCCGCGAGCTGGTTGTAGAGCTTGTCGTAGAGCACGATCTCGGCGTCCGAGAGCGTGAGGTACGCGAAGATGCGGTCCTTCGCGAACGTGTAGTCGGCGATGACGAGGTTCTTGCAGAGATCGATCTGGGCGATCTCCAGCTGCTGCTGGTAGCGCGACAGCAGGCAGTACATCTGGGTGTTGAACGCCGCGCCCTTCTTCCCCTCGTAGAAGTC
>CAZXSG010001122.1:0-1953 GCA_964643185.1 uncultured Holophagales bacterium | reverse complement strand
TCTGTAGTCACTTCTGCAGTCGGTTCCGCCGTCCCTTCCGCCGTCCCGTCCCGCTGGAGCCGCGCCGGCTCCGTTGCCGCCACGCTCGTCGTGCTTTTCGCGGGGTTCACCGAGGTGCGCACGTACTTCGTGCGGCAGGTGAGGATTCCAGACTGCTTCGAGATGTTCTCGACCGCCGAGAGCGCGGTCGGGCGCGAGATGCGCGACGCGCGCGGAAGCGTCCGGTTCGTCACGTCCCCCCTCGTCGCGCCGGGAGAGAGCGCTCAGTTCCTGGCGAAGGAATTCTCTTCGGCGACGCTCCTCGGGCCCGGAGCCTTCCCGCTCGAGGGACCCATCGACGGGCCCGTGAAGGTGTATCTCGACCCGTCGGAGCGGGCCGAGAGGGAGCGCCTGTTCGCCGTGTACCCCAGGGCGCGGCTCTTCGCTTATTTCGCGCCGGCCGCCGGGCCGGGAGATCTTCCGTTTCTCTATCGCGCCGATCTCACGCCCGCGGATCTCGCGGCGCCGCGGCCCGCACCCGGAGGATTCCGCGCCCGCTACTTCTCATCGGGACGCTTCGATGGAACACCGGCGCTCCAGCGGGTCGAGCCCTTCATCGATCGCCGGATCCACGCCGTGCCGTACGACCGGCCTTATGCCGTCGAGTGGAGCGGGACGTTCCGGAGGCCGGAGCTGGGGCCGGGCGCCTTCTGTCTCGCGGCGCGCGGCCACGCCACGCTGTTCGTGGATGGCCGTCCGCGGACCGCCGCACGGCCGCCGGGAATCCCGGATGGATTCCTTCGCGGCCCCGGACCGCCGGGAAGCCCGATGTGCGTGCCCTTCGCCTTCGACGGAGGCCCGCACGAGATCCTCATCCGATTCGTCGACAACGACAACTACTCGCGGATCCACGCGTGGTGGATTCCGCCGGGAGGGCGGCGCACCGTGCTCGCGGCGCCCGACGTTTCGCCGCCCGTGGATTGACGGTTCTCAGGCCTCGAGGGCGGCCAGCACGTCGTCTACCGAGGCCCCGGCCTTGCGGGGTGGGTTCGCGAAAGGGCGCCCGCTCTCGTGGTACGCGATGGCCGAGCCCGAGAACTTCAGGGCGTGCGCCGTCGCCACCACGACGACGAGGTCGTCCTTCCGGATCACGCCGTCTCTGCGCAGCTGCATCGCGCCCGCCAGCGCGACCGCCGAATTGGGGCAGATCGCGATGCCGTGGCGGTTCGCAAGGGCGCCGGCATCCAGGAGCTCCTCCTCGGTGACCCGCGCGACCACGCCGTCGAAGAACTGGATCTCGCGCACGGCCTTGGGGTGCGACACGGGCGCTCCGATGCGGATCGCCGACGCGGCGGTCTCTCCGGCGACGCGGGTGACCCGTTCGCGGAACCCGGTCTCGTAAGACTGGAAGAACGGATCGGCGGCGGCGGCCTGGATGCCCGCGATGCGAGGCTTCTTGTCGATGACGCCCGCGGCGAGCCATTCGCGGAGTCCCTTGCCGATCGCCGAGACGTTGCCCGCGTTGCCCACCGGGACCACGAACCAGTCGGGGACCTCCCACCCGAGGTCGTGGATGGCTTCCCAGCCGATCGACTTCTGCCCCTCGATGCGGACGGGATTCTTGGAGTTGAGGAGGTAGACCGGCCGGCGCGAGGGCAGCTCCGCGACGATGCGCATGCAGCCGTCGAAGTCCGTCGCGAGGGCGAGCGTGAGCGCGCCGGCATGGAGCGCTTGCGAGAGCTGCTCGCCGGTGATCTTGGCGTCGGGGAGGAGCACGACGCCGCGGAGCCCCGGAACCTCGGCGGCATACGCGGCGAGCGCCGCGGAGGTATCGCCCGTCGACGCGCAGATCACCTCGGTGCAGCCGAGGTGCCGGGCCCACGAGGCGGCCACGGTCATGCCGCGGTCCTTGAACGAGAGGGTCGGGTTCTCGCCCTCGTGCTTGAGGAAGAGGCGCGTCAGCCCCGCCTCTTC
>CAZXSG010001121.1:0-1954 GCA_964643185.1 uncultured Holophagales bacterium | reverse complement strand
CCGGTCTGCGGTCTTCGGCAGAACGCGAGCGACCGCTCGAACGTCGCCGGGATCCACGCCGGCACCTCCGAGCAGGGCGACGTGGGGCTCCGGCTCACCGTCGTTTCCGGAGATCCCGCGGCTCCGGTCCGAGTGACCCTGCCCGACGTGTTCCTCGCGCCCGGAGGCTTCTCGCAGATCTCGTCGATCCTCGCTTCGAACGGACTCGCGCTCACGAACGGTTACGTCCAGGTGGAGCGCATCGCCGGCACGGCGCCGTTCTATGCGTACGCGGTGATCAACGACCAGGCCAACTCCGACGGCTCCTTCGTGCCGCCGTTCCCGGCGAGCCGCCTCGCGGGCCGCACCGGAATGACGGTGCCCGTGATCGTGGAGACGTCGACGTTTCAGAGCGAGCTCATCGCGACGAACTTCGGCACGTCGGCGAAGACCGTGCGGCTCACGTTCGTGGCCGACGCCGTACAGGCAGCCGGGAACGCCGCGACGTTCACGCTCACGCTGCGCCCGTCCGAGCAGGTCATCCTGCCGAACCTCGTCCAGGTCCTGCGCGACCAGCGCGTCACCGGCGTGGGGACCGGCTCGTTCGCGGGCGCGCTCTTCGCGTCCGTGGACGGGGGAGACGTGAGCGGGCTGTTCCTGGGCGCGCGAACCTCGTCGCCCGGTGGCGGCGGGCGCTACGGTCTCTTCTACGCGGGCGTTCCGAACGGCCTCGCCGCGAACCGTTCCGCATGGGTCTTCGGTCTCCAGCAGAACGCCGACTCGCGCAGCAACCTCGCGCTCGTGAACACGGGCGAGGCCGGCTCCGCGACGAGCTTCTTCCGCATCGAGATCTTCGACGGCGCGACGGGGCAGCTCGTGAAGACGCTCGACGGCGAGGCCCTCGACGCCCGCCGCTTCAAGCAGCTCACGACGCTCCTCGCGACCTATGCGCCCGGCACGACCGGCGGTTACGTGAAGGTCACGCGAACCGCCGGAGACAACCCGTTCATCGTCTACGGCGTCGTGAACGACGGCGCGCAGCCCGGACAGAGGACCGGCGACGGCGCTTTCGTGCCCATGAGCGCCGTGGATGAATAGGCAACTCTTCGGTTGCGTTTTTGGAGGGGCCTCGTAATATGCAACCGAGAGGTTGCGTATGGCCGACAGCATCGAGAAGACCATCACCCTGAAGGCTCCGGTTTCCCGCGTCTGGCGGGCTCTCACGAACGCGAAGGAGTTCGGCGCCTGGTTCGGCGTGAACCTGACGAGCGAGTTCGTACCCGGGGCCACGGTGGCGGGACGCATCACGTCGGCGGGCTACGAGCACGTGACGATGGAGGTCACGGTCGAGCGGATGGAGGCCGAGCGCGTCTTCTCTTACCGGTGGCATCCGCACGCCGTGGACCCCGACGTCGACTACTCCGAGGAAGACACGACGCTCGTGGAGTTCACGCTCGAGGCGGTGGACGGCGGCACGCGGCTCACGGTCGTCGAGTCGGGCTTCGAACGGCTTCCGCTCGCCCGTCGAGAGCTCGCCTTCACCATGAACGATCCGGGCTGGGCCGCGCAGCTCCGGAGCTTCCGGAACCACGTCGATGCCTAGCGCGTCCCGGGGCCGGGCGGCGTCCCTCCCGAAGGAGTCGGCGCCGCTCTTCTCGGCCCTCGGCGACCCCACTCGGCTCGCGCTCGTGGCGCACCTCTCGATCGCGGGGCCGACGTCGATCGCCGGTCTGACCGCGCCTCTCGACGTCACGCGCCAGGCGGTGACGAAGCACCTCGCGGTGCTCGAGGCGGCCGGGCTCGTGCGCGGATTCGCGCGCGGGCGCGAACGCGTGTGGCAGCTCGAGACGAGGCGTCTCGAGGAGGCGCAGAGGTGTCTCGACCTCATCTCGCGAAGGTGGGACTCCGCCCTCGAGAGGCTGCGCGCGGCCGTGGAGGACGGCGACGCCTGATCGGGCGTAGTCTTCGCAGATGG
>CAZXSG010001120.1:0-1955 GCA_964643185.1 uncultured Holophagales bacterium | reverse complement strand
CAGGGCACGTCGAGACAGGTTCATGGGACCTCCCTTTGGGTGGGAGACGGTGCCCCCGTGAAAAGGTTTCGCTTCGGGCTGACGCCTTTCGTAAAGGACGCGGCCCGCGAGCCCGGCAGGAGCACGATCGCCTCGTAGCCGTGAAGGAGCGCGAGGAGAGACGCCTGGTCGTTACCAACGACCTTCTCCCGGAAGAGCCGCTGGTAGGGCCGCAGGGGTCGCAGATCGACCAGCGTGGGGACCTCGGGCTCCTCCGCGGGCAGCAGCGGACGGAGCCAGGCCGGGAAGTCCTCGTAGGTCGAATACCCGTCGCCGAGCGCGACGACGTAGAGGCCGAAGGCTCTCGATCCGTTCAGGATCGCGAGCTCGTGAGCGGGGTTGCCGATGGGGAACGCCTGCGTCGGGTTCCGGCCGTGGTACAGGTGGTTCGCCCCGAACTTGAAGAGCGCCTTCGGCAGCGAACCGCTCTTGGAGGCACTCCGATACCTGCGAAGGAAGTTGGCCTTCAGCTCCTCCTCGCGCACGGTGTTGTTGTAGAGCCCCACGAATTCCCCCGCCTGCGCGCGGCGGTAGTAGCCGAAGATCTCGGCCGACTTCGCGAGGCGTGCGATGAGTGCGGCCCCGCGGCCGGTGGGCCCGAAGGCGGCGGCCAGGTCCGCCAGCTCGGCGGGGGTCGTCGGCGTGATGAGCCACTTCACCGTGTACTTCGGGCCGTCGTCGTCCTTGCGGGCCGCGTCGAGCAGGGCTTGTGCCTTGGCCCTCGCCGCGGCGTTCGGGGCCAGCTTCACCAGCTCCTCGAGATAGCGCACGGCCCCCGTGGCCTGCTCCACGCCCCAGATCGCGTCGGGACCCTTCACGGCGCGCGCCACCTGGGCGAGGAGCGCGAGGTCCTCGTCCGAGTCGAACTCGAAGAGCGTGTTGTAACGGCGCGCGTGCGTCGCGAGCCGGTCGACGTCGCCCCGAAGGGCCGGCGACAGGGCGTCCTCGATCGCGACGGGGTCCTGCTCGACCACGAGCGTGCGATAGCCCAGCCCACCCTGCAGCAGCCGGAAAAGCGAGCCGGCGAAGAGCGGGATCTCGTGATCGCCGTGCATCTCGCCGAGGAGCACGAACTGACTCGATCCGGCCGCGTCCCTCAGGACCCGGGCTCCGGGCCCATCGACGCCGTTCCCGTCGTAAGTGAAAGCGTGCGCGCTCGCGACCACGAGATCGGAGGTGAGCGGCGGCTCGGCCTTCGGCTCCTGGGCCGAGAGTCCGCCGCACACGAGCAACGTCATCAGAACGGAAGAGCTCTTCATGAATCCTCCGAAGATCGAAACGGAACTCTGTCGGATCGGTTCCTTCTCCGGCGAGGGATTCGATCCGGGCCTAACATCGGCCTCGTGAAACGAACTTCCCTCGCCAGCCTGCTGGCAGCCCTGGCCCTTCTCGCCGCCCCGTCCGCTCGCGCTCAGGACGGCCCGATCCAGGACAACAGCTTCCTCCTCGAGGAGGCCTACAACCAGAAAACACGCGTGGTGCAGCACATCTTCACGTGGCCGCGCGCGCGGGAGGGCGATTTGGCCCTGGCCTTCACCCAGGAGTGGCCGTTCCTCTCCCAGAAGCACCACCCCAGCTCCACGATTCCGTTCGCGCTCCGTGAAGAGTCCGCGAGGACGCGCTTCGCGAACGTGGCGCTGAACTATCGGTACCAGCTCATCGGCAGCGGCCAGACCGCCCTCGCCGTCGCGCCGAGGTTCTCGGTCTATCTGGGCACCGGCGACGAGACCACCGGTCACGGCTCCAGGGCCACGGCGTTCGAGCTGGGTCTTCCGGTGAGCTGGGCGGCGAACACCTGGCTCGTCACTCACGTCAACACCTCGTTCCGGTTCACTCCGAGCGACCGAAACGCCGAGGGAGACCGCGCGCGCACCGTGAGCACGTCGGTCGGCGCGAGCGCCGTGTTCCTCCTCCAC
>CAZXSG010001119.1:0-1955 GCA_964643185.1 uncultured Holophagales bacterium | reverse complement strand
CCGATGCCGCTCAAGGACTAGGACCGCCGCGGTCTTCCGCGGCCAGACCCGCCGCGGCGGGCCGTCCATCGGTTGGCCGCAGGTCCGACAGGCTGACAGGGCGGGCGCCGCGCAGGGCGCCCTGCGCGTGCAGGGCGCGGGCGAGCTCGCCCTGCCACTTCCACCTGCCGAACAGGCGGCCGCTGCCTGTCCGGCGCTGCAGCCGCCCCCGGGCAGCTTCCGGCCGGGCGCCGGGCCCATCTTCGATGCCATCGGCCTCTTCATGCCCATCACGAGCTACGCCGGTACGCTCTCCATCGGCATCACGTCGTGCCGCGAGATGCTGCCCGACGTCCCGGCCTTCTGTGCCGACCTCACTGCGTCGCTCGAGGAGCTCGAGCAGCAGCTGGGTCTCGTGAAAGTGGTCAAATCCCGAACACGAAAAGCTGTACCCCGCCGCAAACGGGCGTAGACTTGCCAGTCGTTGGACACACACGAGACGCGCGCCAAGGCCCCGTCCCGGTTTCTCCTGCTGGCCGAGGGCCGCGCGCTCTACGAGCTGGGCCTCCTGCCCTTCGCGCTCCCCTTCCTCTCGCAGGCGCCGCATGGTGACGGCCACGCGGTGCTCGTGCTCCCGGGTTTCCTTGCCGATGACTCCTCTACGGCGCCGCTGCGCACCTATTTGAAGAGCCTCGGCTACGCGCCCCACAAATGGGCACTCGGCCGGAACCTCGGACTCCGCAAGAACCTCATCGAGCAGATGCTCGTGCGGCTCCAGCGCGTGTACTGGGAATCGGGCCGCAAGGTCACGCTGATCGGCTGGAGCCTCGGCGGCATCTATGCCCGCGAGCTGGCGCGTCGGGCTCCCGAGCAGGTGCGCGCCGTGATCTCCCTGGGCAGCCCGTTCACGAACGACCCCAAGGCCAACCACGCGTGGAAGCTCTTCGAGCTCCTGAGCGGCGTGAACCTCGACGACCTGGATCCCGCCGAGCGCGGCTTCGACGCAACGCCGCTGCCCGTCCCGTCCACGTCGATCTTCAGCCGGTCCGACGGCATCACCTCGTGGCGTTGCTGCCTCCAGCGGGAAACGGCCACGAGCGAGAGCATCGAGATCATCGAAGGCAGCCACATGGGCCTCGGGCACAACCCGCTCGCGCTCTACGCCATCGCCGATCGCCTGGCCCAGCCCGAGGGCACGTTCCGCAAGTTCGCGCGCGTGGGAGCCATGAAGCTTCTGTACCCCGATCCGTACCGTAGAGGCGGCTGGGACAGTTTCCTGGGGGAACCGCTCCGGATCCCTGCGGTCCGGTAGGACCGCCCAAGGATCCCTTCGGGATCCCCCTTGACGGAAAAGCTTTAGGGCTCTACCTTTCACATATGAAGAACCCGCGCTCGCACCTGGACCTGAAAAGGCGGCCGGTCGAGTCGCCCAATCCCCCGCCCTCCTGCCCCGACGCCAACAAGCACATCGCGTTCGTCCTTCTCGACACGGCGCACGCCATCGAGAGGCGGCTGGAGTCGGCCTTGGCCGAGGTTCAGCTCTCGGGGCCGAAGTACGGCGCGCTCTCGGTGCTCGCGAAGTCGGAGGATCCCCTCACACTCTCGGACCTCGCGGACCGGCTCACGTGCGTGCGCTCCAACATCACGCAGCTCATCGACCGCCTCGAGGCCGGCGGCCTCGTGAAGCGCGTGGAAGACGCGTCGGACCGCCGGAGCGTCCGCGCGGCCATCACTCCCCTCGGACGCGAGCTGCAGAGAGGCGGCGCCGAGCAGATGGACCACGTGCTCGCCGAGCTTTCCGAGGCCCTGGCCGGAATCGACAGGAGCCTTCTCGAGAAAGCCCGCGCGACGCTGCTCCGAGACGTCTCGTAGCCAACCTTTCCCCTCCTCTCACGTACCTCACTTCCCTGTCTCCCACCACAACGAGCGCCACGCTCAACCGAGGAATGTTCGCCATGCCGGTCTCCCTTCGGACA
>CAZXSG010001118.1:0-1967 GCA_964643185.1 uncultured Holophagales bacterium | reverse complement strand
CGCCGCCGTATTTCATGGTGAGCGGCATGTCGGAGCTGCCCATCGTCGACGCGAAGTCCAGGCTGCCCTCGCCGATCCGGTCCTCGAGCTCGTTGAAGAGGAGGAAGCCGCTCTGGCTCTCGTCGGCGAAGACGAACGTGCCCGGCCGGCCGGTGTCTTCGTAGTAGAGCGTCTGGCGCACGTTCTCCTCGCGCTTGCCGCTCGAGAGCGCGGCCTTCCAGTCGACGAAGGTGCCGCTGCCCAGAAAACCTTGGAGGTAGTGCTCGCCCGCGAGCTGGCCGGCGAGGATCTGCTCGTCCGCGTAACGGCCGCGGCTATCCTGGAGGTTCGTGTCCTGGTCGGCGTCGAAGTAATCGACGTTGCGCGACTCGGCCTATGAATTCTGGGTGTAGAAGCCGCGCAGCTTGAGCCGGCCGGCGTCTCCGAGCTTGTAGCCGAGGTTCGCGAGGACCCCCTGCTTGACCTCTTCAGACGACTTGCGGCTGTCGTAGCTGTTGCGGAGGACCAGGCCCGCGGCGGAGGCCGCGTAGCGGTTCTCGGACTCCTCGCGGTACGAGAACGGCGCCGAGCGGGTGGCCGAGACGAGGACCCCGAGGTTGCCGAACGTGTTCGCGAGCGTGAGCGCGCCACTGTTGTTGAGGGGAGCGGTCTTCTGCTACGGCTCCCAGGTGCCGGCGAACGAGCGGCCGAACGTCTGCAGCTCCGCGGGCGTGAATCCGCTGCTCGAGAAGGGTCCGCGGCGGACGAGCCGCTCCGCGGGCAGGCCGTCCGGCGCGGACTGTCCCCCGGCGCCGAAGAAGCCGGTGCCGCCCGCGTACTCGGAGAAGGCCTTCCGCGTCGTTCCTTCCTCGTAGCTCGCGCCGAGCGAGAGGGAGATGATGGGCGAGGCGGGGAAGTCGGAGCTCTCGAGCTCCACGAGGCCGCCCGCGAACTCGCCGGGCTTGTCGGGGGTGTAGGACTTGGCGATCGTGATCTTCTCGAGAAGGCTCGAGGGGAAGAGGTCGAGCTGCACGACCTTCTTCTCGGGCTCGGTCGACGGGATGAGCGTGCCGTTCAGCCGCGTGGAGCTGTAGCGCTCGCCGAGGCCTCGCACGAAGACCGACTTGTCGTCGACGAGCGTGACCCCCACGACGCGCTGAAGCGCGTTCGCGGCGTTGGTCACGGACCCGCGGGTCATCTCGCGGGCTCCGATGTTGTCGGCGATCTCGTCGGCGGATCGCCTCTCGACGAGGAGCGATTCCTCGGTCGAGTCGGGCCCCTGCACGGTGACGACGACGTCGGCGGTCGCGGTGAGAGCCGTCGCGTTGCGCGAGTCGCCCTTCGGCATGATCACGACGCCGAGGTTCTGGACCTTTCCGGCGAGGAGCTCGACGCCCGCGATCTTCTCGGTGCCGTAGCCCTTCATCTTCACGGTGACGGCGTGGGTACCGGAGGCGACGTCGATGCGAAAGCTGCCGCGGAGGTCGGTCTTCGCGGTGAGCCCGGTACCGTCCACCTCGACGGTGGCGTTCGGAACCGGCGTTCCCGAGACGCCGTCGATCACCAATCCCGTGAGGATTCCGGGCGTTTGAGCCAGGCCGGTCAGGCCGAGGCCGAAGACGAGGAGAAGGGAAAGCAGGCGGGGTGCGGTTGAGCGATCCATGGCGGGTATCTGAATCGCAGGCGGTGAAGAGGGAACACACGGCGCGTAAAAGCTGTCGGTGAAACTTCGCCGCGTCCACGCACCCGCTTCGCAGAGGCTCAATCCTTCGGGCGATTGGAGCCGGAGAGGCCCGTCGGGTGTGAAGTGCTTTACATCGGCGTGCTACAACCCCGGGCGTATGGTTCTGGTTCGTAGTCTCCTTTCGCGCTCGCTCGACAAGACCGTCTCGGCCCTTTCCCTGGCGCTCGAGGCCTATCGCGAGAACCCCTCGGGCGAGCCGCTCCACGACCTGGAAGAAGCCGCGGTCCGCCGGCGGCGGACCCGC
>CAZXSG010001117.1:0-1968 GCA_964643185.1 uncultured Holophagales bacterium | reverse complement strand
GCGACAGGGACGCTGGCCATCGCCGGATTCCCGTTCCTGGCCGGCTTCTTCTCCAAGGACGGCATCCTGGCGGCGTCCTGTGGCGCGGGCCACCCGGAGCTCTGGATCGTCGGCTTCGTCACGGCCGGCATGACCTCGTTCTACATGTGGCGCCTCATGCGCATGACGTTCTGGGGCGAGTTCCGGGGCGGCGCCGAGAAGGAATCGCTCATCCACGAGTCGCCTCTCGTGATGACGCTCCCGCTCATGGTCCTCGCGGCGCTGTCGGTGGTCGCGGGCTTCCTGGGAGTTCCCGCGGTGCTCGGCGGAACGGACATCTTCGGCCGCTTCCTCTCGAGCTCCCTGGCCGTGGCGCACCCGCACCACATCACGCACCTCACGGAGTACATCCTCATGGCCCTCTCGGTGGGCATCGGGCTCGCCGGCATGTTCCTGGCGTTCAAGTGGTACGGCCAGGCCAACGCGACCCGGGAGGTTCCGAGCGTCGAGGCCGCGGCCTTCTTCGCGAAGACGGGCAGCATCGGCACCGCGGTCGCCAACAAATGGAACGTCGACGAGGGCATCGAGGCGCTCCTCCTCGCCCCCTTCCGAAGGCTCGGGAACCTGCTGTGGCGCGGGGTGGACGCGCTCCTCATCGACGGCCTCGTGAACGCGTCGGCGTTCCTCGTGGAGCTCACGGGGGACCTCTTGCGGTTCTTCACGACCGGCAACGTACGCAACTACGCGCTCGGCGTTTCGCTCGGCGTCCTCGTGCTCGCCGTCTACGTCTTCGCACGCTGAGAGGAATCGGAACGTGAGCTTCTTCAAGTCCCTCCTCTCCCTCGACTACTTCGGCGGCGACGTGCTGACGACGCTGACCTTCCTGCCCACTCTCGGGGCGGTGATCCTGCTCTTCGTCTCCGAGGAGGCGAAGAAGACCATCCGCGTCGTGGGCCTCGCCACGAGCGGCGCGGTGCTCGCGCTCTCGGCCGTCATGGCCGTGCGGTTCGACGCGACGCTCCCGGGCATCTCGAACTTCCTCGTGGACCGGCCCTGGCTCCCCCGCTTCGGCCTCCGCTACCTCCTGGGCATCGACGGCCTCGCGCTCGCGCTCATCCTCCTCACGACGCTCCTCTCGTTCTGCGTGCTCGTGTACTCGTGCGGGCAGAACATCGCGAAGTTCCGCGGGTACGTGATCGCCTTCCTCGTGCTCGAGACGGGCATGCTGGGCAGCCTCGTCGCGCTCGACACCCTGCTCTTCTACGTGTTCTGGGAAGTCATGCTCGTGCCCATGTACTTCATCATCGGCATCTGGGGCGGCCAGCGGCGCATCTACGCCACGATGAAGTTCTTCCTCTTCACGTTCATCGGCTCCCTCCTCATGTTCGTCGCGATTCTCTACACCGCGAACATGAACATGAAGACGACGGGCATCCAGACGTTCTCGATCGTCGAGTGGACCCGCAACTCGGCCTCGGGAGCGTGGGGGCTCACGCCCGGTGTCGAGGCGCTCCTCTTCGGCGCGTTCGCGCTCGCGTTCCTCGTGAAGGTCCCGCTGTGGCCCCTTCACACCTGGCTGCCCGACGCGCACGTCGAGGCGCCCACGGGCGGCTCGATCATCCTGGCCGGCGTTCTCCTGAAGCTCGGCACGTACGGCCTCATGCGCTTCGGCATGCCGCTCTTCCCGAACGCCGTCGCCCAGTTCACGCCGTTCATCGCCGTCCTCTGCCTCATTGGCATCGTGTACGGCGCGTGGATCGCGGCCGTACAGAAAGACATGAAGAAGCTGGTGGCCTACTCCTCGGTGAGCCACCTCGCGCTCGTCGTCCTGGGGCTCTTCGCCGCCAACACCACCGCGGTGGCCGGCGCGGTCGTCCAGATGATCGGCCACGGTCTCACCACGGGCCTCCTGTTCCTCCTCGTGGGCGTCCTGTACGACCGGCGGCACACGCGGGAGATGGCCGACTACGGCGGCATCGCCGGCGTCGT
>CAZXSG010001116.1:0-1970 GCA_964643185.1 uncultured Holophagales bacterium | reverse complement strand
CCGGATCGGCCCGGCGGTGGCGCATGCCGCCGCCGCAGTTCGCCACGGCCCGCGCGAGGGCACGCTGCTCGATGCCGGCGGCGACCGCCTCCTCGACGAATCGCTGCTGAAGCGCAGCCATGCCGGCGAGACCGCCGAGTTCGACGGACAGCGCCCCGAATTCCGGCCGACCGGGGCGTTCCGCCAAACGCCCCCCCCGGCCACCGCAACGGCCCCCGTCACCGGCTCAGGCGCCGTCACCGCCAGCGGCGGTGGCGCGGCCGCCTTGGGCTCAGCGATCCAGAGCTCGCGGACGCCGAGGTCGCGGTAGTAACTGATCGCGTCGATCAGCGGAGAGCGGGTGCCGGCCATTTCCCGGCGAGGATACTCGCCACCCGGTCGAGGATGCGTCCCGCGATCACGGCCTTCGAGGCGCGCGGCAGGCGCTCCTCGTCGATGCCGTCGCGCGCCCCGCGGGGGGCGTAGAGGATCACCTCGTTGTCGTCCGCGTCGAACCCGATACCGGGTTTCGAGACGTCGTTCGCGACGAGGAGGTCGGCGCCCTTGTCGAGCAGCTTGCGCCGCGCGTTCTCGGCCAGCTCTTCCGTCTCGGCGGCGAAGGCCACGACGGCCGTGGTTTCCCTCCGCTGCTCCCGCACCGACTTCAGGATGTCCGGCGCGGGCGCGAGCCGCAGCTCGGGCACACCGGCGGCCCGCTTGATCTTGCGCGAGGCCGGGGCCTCGGCCTGGAAATCGGCGGGGGCCGCGGCCATCACGAGAACGTCCGCGGCCTGGAGCTCCGCGAGGATCGCCGTCTGCATCTCGACCGTCCGCTCGACCCGCACCACCCGGACGCCAGCGGGAGGCTCGAGAGCCACCGGTCCGCTCACGGGCACGACCTCGGCTCCGCGGAGCGCGGCCTCGCGCGCGAGCGCGTAACCCATCCGTCCGGAGCTGCGGTTGGAGAGGAACCTCACGGGGTCGAGAGGTTCGCGGGTGGGGCCGGCGCTCACGACGACGCGCTTGCCGGCGAGGCTCTTCGATCTGCGGCCGGCTTCCAGAATCGTCGCGACGATGACGGCTGGAGGGGCGAGGCGTCCCGGGCCCACGTCGCCGCAGGCCAGGTCACCCGAGTCGGGCGGCACGACCACCGCCCCGCGCCGCGCGAGGAGCGCGACGTTTTCGAGCGTGGCGGGATGCGTCCACATCCACGTGTTCATCGCGGGCGCGACGACGAGGGATCCGCGATGGGACAGCGCATACGTCGAGAGGACGTCGTCCGCGATGCCACGAGCCAGCTTCGCGAGGGAGTCCGCGGTCGCGGGCGCCACCGCGAGGACGTCGGTCTGGCGAGCCAGCTCGATGTGGTCCACGGCTCCCGAGCCGGAATCCCAGAGATCGGCGACGACGGGGTTCTTCGAGAGGACCGCGAGCGTGAGGGGGCCGATGAACTTGGTCGCCGCCGGGGTCATGACGACCCGGACGTTCGCGCCCGCGTCCACGAGGCCCCGGACGATCTCGGCCGCCTTGTAGGCGGCGATTCCGCCGCTGACTCCCAGGACGACTCGGACCACGCCGGCTTCTCGGATCTCAGGCCCCCCGCGCTCGATTGGGGATCAGCCCTGCGTGGGGAGAAGATCCGGCGCGAGCTCGTCGACGCCTTCGACCGCGGCCGCCACCTCGGCATTGAGCTGCCACTTGATCACGCCCGCGTTGACCTCCTCGAGAGCGACACGCGTGCGCTTGGCGTGCTTGCTGTCGATCTTCGGGCGGGCGCCCTGGATCAGCTGCTCGGCGCGGCGCGACACGATGTGGACGAGGCGGAACTTCGATTCGATCGTCGGCGAGGGGGCGTCGGTCATGGTTTCGAAAGACTACTTAGAAAAGTCGAAGGCAAAGGGTCAGGGCGCGAAGGTCCGGAGGATCGCCTCCAGCCGCTCGCTGCGCCGGGCGCGGCCCGCACGGCGTGCCAGGAGAATCGACCGCAGCTC
>CAZXSG010001115.1:0-1974 GCA_964643185.1 uncultured Holophagales bacterium | reverse complement strand
GGCGAGCGCCCCCGGATTCGGATACCCCGCGTAGAGATCGGCGGTGGACAGGGACAGTGTGGGCAGCACGGCGAGCTCTTTCGTGACGGCCTCGTCCGGGATCGAGCGGGGAGAGAGCTGCTGCGTGACCCAGGCGGAAACGCCCATCCTCGACACCGCCTCGACATCTCCGGGTCGCGGCCCGAAGGCGAGGCGGTCGAGCGCGTGGCGCGCACGCTCCTCGGCGGACCACGCGTTCGAAGGGAGAGAGACCACCTCCGGCGCTCGGTCGTGTGCGCCTCCGCGCATCGCGGCCGGAGACGAAGGGGCCGCGCAACCCATCAGGAGGAGAAGCGGCGGGACGAACGGAGCGATTCGCGTGATCGGGTGTGTCATTGGCGCTTTCCGGGCCGATTGGGCCGCAACGTCTCGGACGCGCGGTGCGCCCCCGAGGTTTACGGACGGGAATTCGGGGGACCGGATCGGTGCCTCGAGGCGCGGGCCGTCGGTTTCGGAGAGCGGATCGTCCCCGGAATTCGCTGAGTGGAACCAAACCCGCATGGGCAAAGGCTCTCCGCCCGGGCAGAGAGTCCGCGATGCGAGCGGTTCGTCCCTGGCCGGGGACTTGCAATCGTGATGAGACGAAGGAGGTTCGAGGCACAGCAGCACACCCCCCCGCGCTTTCCCCGTTCTGACAGACCACGATCCGGCAGACCCGGCCGTCGGGTGGCCGACAGGTCGTGGAGAACCACAACTGTGACATTTGGAGGCAAGAGATGAAGCACCACCCCAGGGGCCTTCTGAGAGGTCTGTTCGCATCCGCCCTGATCGCCCTTTCGACGCTGACCGTATCCCCGGCGCTCGCGGAGCTCACGGGCACCATCCCCGGCAAGGTCGTCGACGAGACGGGCCAGCCCCTTCCGGGCGTTTCCGTGACCGTGAGCGGCCCCTTCCTGCAGGGAATGCGCACGGCCGTCACGAAGGGTGACGGCACGTATCTCGTCCCAAACGTCCCGCCGGGCGACAAGTACAAGTCGGTCTACGCTCTCTCGGGCTTCACCACGGCCGAGAAGCAGGGCTTCGCGATCAGCGTCGGCAACGACACGCAGGTCAACGCGACGCTGCGGCTCACCGCCGTGGGCGCCGAGGTGGTTGTGACCGGTGAGACCCCGGTCGTCGACATCACGCGCACGAACACCCAGGCGAGCTTCGACGCGGACTATCTGAGGAAGGCCACCGTCGGCTCGGCGGGCCGCGACTACCTCAACGTGCTGCAGCACAGCCCCGGCGTCGTGGGCACCGGGAACACGAGCGCCATGGGCTCGAACTCGCAGCAGAACAGCTTCACGATCGACGGCATCAACACCACCGACCCCGTGACGCACACGTTCACCTACAACCTCAACTTCGACTCGATCCAGGAAGTCTCCGTACAGACGTCCTCGTTCGAGGCGCAGTTCGGTCGCGCGACCGGCGCCATCGTGAACGTCGTGACGAAGTCCGGCGGAAACGAGTTCTCGGGCTCCCTCGACGGGCGCTACTCGTCGAACAAGTTCTCCGAGACCGGCGACTTCTTCAACCCCAAGGCGACCTCCACGAAGAACATGGACGTCTCGGCGACCCTCGGCGGGCCCGTGTGGAAGGACCGCATCTGGTTCTTCGGCAACTATCAGAAGCCCATCACCGAGGTCCAGCCCACGACCACGAACGCGGCCATCCTCGCGGCCAACCCCAACGCTCCCGTCCGCAAGTTCGACGGCGACAACTACGGCGTCAAGCTGTCGTTCACGCTCTCGCCCAGCGTCACGGGCTTCTTCAACTACCAGAACTCGACCGCCGAGATCTCCAACCAGGAGAACTCCGTGCTGACGCGGCCCGAGGCCGCACAGACGCAGGAGCAGGGCGGCGCTCTGTACAAGGGCAAGCTCAACGCGGTCGCCGGGCAGAACCTCATGCTCGAGCTCTCGGCCGGGCGCGTCGGCAACTTCCTCACGG
>CAZXSG010001114.1:974-1977 GCA_964643185.1 uncultured Holophagales bacterium | reverse complement strand
CACGGCCGCCTCGTCCTTCGGGGAGCCCTCCTTGATGAGGCCCCGCTCGAGCGGCCGGTGGAGGTCCAGCATGGGCCGGTTCTCGAGCGCCTCACGCCCGAAGACGATGGCCTTCTTCACCACTTTGCGGGCCACCATGTCGACCGGCCAGCCCACGTAGCTCTCCACCACGTGGCGGGCGCCGTTCGACGCCGAGATCGAGCTCCGGGACGTGCCCAGATCGATCCCGACGTTCAGGACGTCCTTCTTGCTCATCCGTTTTCGCCTTTCTGGTTGCGTTCGAGAGCGTACCCGCTGAGGCCGGTGAAGAGGGCCTCGGCGATGCGCTGCCGGTACTTGAGGTCGCCGAGGAGCCGGGCCTCTTCCGCGTTGCTCACGCAGGCGACCTCGGCGAGGACACCGGGCATCTCGGTCGCGACGAGGACCACGAACGGCGCCTGGCGCACGCCGCGATCGCGAAGGCTGGGCTGGCCCTTGCGGAGCTGCGACAGGAGGCCGCCGTGGAGGGCCTCTGCGAGTGTTCTGCTTTCGGTCTGACGCACGTCCACGTAGATGCCCTCGAGGAGCCGGCGGAAGTCGGACAGAGAGTAACCCGAAAGCTGGTTCTCTTCCTGCGCGAGGTGCGAGAGGCGCGGGTCGTCGGTCGCGCCGAGGAAGTACGTCTCGACGCCGCGCGCGCCCGTCTCGGGCAGGGAGTTCACGTGGATGGAGACGAAGATGTCGCCCTCGGCCGCGTTGGCGATCTCGGCCCGCTTGCGGAGCGTGACCTCGGTGTCGCTCTCGCGCGTCATCACGACCTTGAAGCGGGCCTCCTCGAGGAGGGCGCGAAGACGCATCGCGATGTCGAGCGTGATCTCCTTTTCCTTCAGGCCCGCGGGCGTGTGGGTTCCCGGGTCGGCGCCGCCGTGGCCGGCATCGAGGACGATCGTCTCGACGGCGAGCCGGAACACCGAAGGCGCGATCGCACGCGCCAGATACCGGTTCACGGCCTTGCACAGGTAAT
>CAZXSG010001114.1:0-964 GCA_964643185.1 uncultured Holophagales bacterium | reverse complement strand
GCTTCGCTACAGGAAAACTTCGACGCCGTGGTGGAGTTCGTCGCCACCCGCGGCTATGCGCTGAAAGTGTCCGGGCGCTTCGCAAAAATCCGGCAGGGCCAGGACGGGCGCTGGCGCATCGCCCATCCGCGCGTCGCCCAGCAATACCGCATGAATGTCGGCACCATCGTCGAGGAGACGATGATCAAGGTGCGGCTCGTTCGCGCGCGGGGCAGCGGAGCGGGCCACACCGGCGCGATCGCACGCGGCGCGGGCAGCTCGCTGGCGGATCCCCGGGCGGCCTTCTTCGGAACGGCCTTGGCCGGATCCACGACCACGATTTCCTGCTTCACGCCGGAGCCCCCCGAGATGGCGTTGACGGAAACGAAGAGCGCGACGGGCAAGACGATCACGGCCAGCATCCGGGCGAGGCGCCGGAAGGACACATGGCGGGTCCGCGGCACCGGGAGACGCCCCGCGACGAGGTCGCGGTTCTCCCGCACGACCTGCCGCAGCATCTCTCTCTTGAGCTTCTGGACGTCGCTCACGTGAACGCGCGAGTTTAGCACCCCGGAAGGGCTTCCAGCCGCTCCCGAAGCGGCCCGAAAGCCAGTCGCCCGCGGGCGTCGCCTGCTACCGGATGAGGGACTTGGCCTTGTTCAGGCGCTCGTCGACCTCGCCGATCTGGGCCCCGAGGTTCGAGGCGCCCCCGTTTCCGCGCGCGGCGTTGCTGAGGTCCGAGAGCATCGAGCGCATCGCCGAGATCGCGGCGCGCGACTCGTTCACCGAGTCGCTCGAGCCCGAGCAGGCCGATTCGGCGGCCGAGAGCGCCGAGGACGCCGTGCTCTCGACCCCGCTCCACGAGTTGGCGTCGACCGGCGGCGCCCCCGCCACGCGGGCCGCCTCCTGGATGGCGGAGGAGGCCTTCTGGGCCGCGTCGTAGCAGGGAAAGTCCGTGGAGGCCGGCTGACCGGCCACCGGAGCG
>CAZXSG010001113.1:0-1979 GCA_964643185.1 uncultured Holophagales bacterium | reverse complement strand
GGCGGGACGCAGGGCTTGCCTCACGGTGATCCGGCAGGACGCCACCTCGCGGCCCTGGTCGTCGCTCACGCGGCCGTCGAACTTCACGGCGGCGCCGAGCCGCCCCGCGAGCCGAACGTCCACCGAGAGCACGTCGCCGGCCTCGGGAACGCGGGTCACCACGAAGTCGGAAAGGCCGGCCAGAAAGCCGGTCTTCCCGATCTCGGGGTCGCCACCCTGAAGGAGGAGCGCCGCCTGGGCCATCATTTCGGCCAGCGTGAACGGGGCCAGCTGGCCGTCGTGCACCCGCCGCGCGTTGGCCGTTACCACGGCCGAGACGCGGCCCGAAAGGCCACCCTCCTCGCCGCGCTCGAGAGTCCGCTCCACGAACCGGAAGGGATAGCCGTGGGGCAGGGGCTCGAGGCGCGACGTGGCGGTCACCCCTTCTTTTCCTGGATGAAGGCGCAGAGGGCGTCCACGGAGGCGAACGCGGTCACGCCCACCTCTTCGTCCTGAACCTTGATACCGAACTCCTTCTCCACGCCGAGCACCAGCTCGAGCGCGTCGATGGAGTCCAGGCCCAGCCCCTCGGCGGCGTCGCCGAAGAGCGGGGCTTCGTTGCGGATGCTCGTGGGGTCAATGTCCAGCTTGAGCTGCCGGACGATGAGCTCCTTCACGCGCGATTTGAGGTCTTCTGCAGTTTCCACGGATGACATCCAAGCTCCCGTATCGAAATGGTCAAGAGGTCAGTATACGTGCGGACTAGCCCACGAAGCCGCCGTCGATGCGGATCGTCTGCGCGGTGAGGTACGAGGCGCCGTCGGTGCACAGGAACGACACGAACGGGGCGATGTCCTCGGGCTGGCCGAAGCGCGTCGCGGGGATTCGCCTCATGAAGTCGGCCCGGGTCTCCTTGTTGAGGAACGAGATCATCTCCGTCTCCACGAAGCCCGGAGCCACGCAGTTCACGGTGACGCCGTAGGGCCCCACCTCGGCCGCGAGCGACTTGGTGAAGGAAACGAGCGCGCCCTTGGCCGCCGAGTAGTTCGTCTGGCCCGCGCTGCCCGAGAACGCCGCGAGGGACGAGATGTTCACGATGCGGCCCCAGCGCCGGCGCAGCATGTTGCGGATCACGCCCTTCGTCATGCGGAACGTGCCGCCCAGCGCCGTGTCGATCACGACGTCCCAGCTGGCCTCCGGCATGAGAGCGAAGAGGCCGTTCTTGAGAGCGGCGGCGTTGTTCACGAGCACGTCGGCCCCCTCGTGCTCCTTGTCGAGCCGGTCGAGGAAGGCGGCGATCTCGTCCTTGTTCGTCACGTCGGCGCGAACGGCCTCGGCCGTGCCGCCCGCCGCCAGAATGCCCGCCGCTGCCGCCTCGGCTCGTTCCTGGTCGGTCCGGTACGTGAGAAACGTGTGATACCCGTCTTTCGCGAGCCGCTCGGCAATGGCGCGCCCGATTCCCCGGGAGGCTCCCGTCACCACCGCGACCCGCTTGCGCTCCGTCAAAACGTGACCTCCTTGATCGTCGGGTAGAGCTCGCGCGAGGCGTCCCGCAGCGAGGCCAGATCCTCCAGCACGAGCCCGCGCGCGTCGCGCACCGTCCAGCGGAGGAGCTTTGTGAGCACGTCACCGGGTCCGAGCTCCACGAATTTTCGGATTCCGAAGCCCGCCATCTGCCGTAGCGTTTCGTCCCAGAGCGACGGGTGGGAAACCTGGTGCGCGAGGACGCGCCGGGCCTCTTCTTCAGAGGTCACGGCCCGCCCGAGCATCGGGGCGTAAAGCGAGGCGCGCGTGGGGGCCGTGATGGGCAGCCGCTCGACGAGCCTCGCGACCTTCTCCGTCACGCCCGCCAGCGTCGGCGCGTGCATGGGCCACGAAAGGGGCAACAGCCCCTGCTTGAGCGCCTTGCCCGAAACGCGGGCCAGGAGCGCCTCCACGCCCACCTTCTCCCCCGTCACGGTGAACTGGGCTCCCGCCTTTGCCGTCCCGATGAACCCCCC
>CAZXSG010001112.1:708-1979 GCA_964643185.1 uncultured Holophagales bacterium | reverse complement strand
CGACGCGGCGTCGTTCGCCGCGCTGGAGCCCGAGGCCGACGGTTTCCGCAACTACCGGAAGAAGGCCTTCACCGTGCCGGCCGAGGAGATGCTGGTCGACAAAGCTCAGCTCCTGGAACTCGGCGCGCCGGAGATGACGGTTCTCGTCGGGGGGCTCCGCGTGCTGGGCGGAAACGTCGGGGGATCGACGCACGGGGTCTTCACGACGCGGGTCGGAACCCTCACCAACGACTTCTTCGTCAACCTCCTCGACATGAGCACCGTGTGGAAGCCCACGTCAGAAGCCGGGGATACGTTCGAAGGGAACGACCGCAAGACGGGTGAGCTCCGGTGGACCGGAACGCGCGTGGACCTCGTCTTCGGCTCGAACTCGCAGCTCCGCGCGCTGGCCGAGGTCTATGCTCAGGACGACGCGAAGGAGAAGTTCGTGCGCGATTTCGTGGCGGCCTGGGCCAAGGTCATGGACCTCGACCGGTTTGATCTGAACCGCTGAACTGCTGTACCGCCCGGCGTCCGTTGCAGTCAGTTGCCTTCCTCCAGCCCGAGCAGGTGGATGAAGCGAAGGTGGCTGACCGCACCGGTCGCGCGGCCGCTCGCGGCGTCGAACCGTGCCGGGAACATCTCCCATTCCCCTGTCGCCGGATTCCAGGTGACGACCATGAGCGAGGTGAACCGCACGCCGGAGGCGAGCGGGAACGAAACGGTGGCCGCCCGGCTCAGAGCGTCTGTCCCGGGCTCGATCCGGAGAATCGCCGACAGGGGAGTGAAGTCCCCGAGCCGTGCGACGGGAAAGCTGTCGCGCATCGCGACGGGCGCGGCGTCGACTCGCGCGACGGTGACCCTGGTGCCGTCGGGAAGCGCGCCGGCGGGCACCTCGAGCGTGATCTCGGCGTGCTCGAGCCGCCCTCCCGTCGCGGTCGTCGTGAACGAGCCGAGCGGCGTCGTTCCTACCGCACCGTCCGCAGCAGGCGCAAGCATCGCCTGCGCGGCGGCCCCCGGGTACGAGACCGTGGTGGACCTGCCCGCCACGAACCCCCGCGACCTTAGACCGCCGACCAACAGCCAGACGCCGGTCGCCACCACGAGGACACTGGCGGCCAGCGCGACCTTGATCCACAGGAAGGGGTTGGTCGCGGGGCGGGCAGCGGGTATCGCTGTCTGCTCCGGAAGGGGCGGTGGCAATCGAGGTGACCGGACCGGCCCCTCGGGCGCGGGTTCGTGGTCCACGGCCAGGCACCCCGGGGCCGCCACCCTGAGGCCATCGCCCGACC
>CAZXSG010001112.1:0-698 GCA_964643185.1 uncultured Holophagales bacterium | reverse complement strand
CACGCTTCCCGTTGAGCGAGGTGCCGCTGCTCGAGCCCAGGTCGACCGCCTCCCAGCCTCCGCCCGCGAGGGGCCGGATCTCGAGGTGCATCCGCGATACGGTTTCGTCGTCGAGCACCACGTTGCATTGGCGGCTGCGTCCGATCTGGAGCCATCCCGTCGTGGCCAGAGGCCACTCACCGATCGGAGCGCCTCCACGGAATCCGAGGAGGCGCGGCTTGCCCGGGTGGCCGGCTTCCTTCATCGCGGCGGCGCGGCAGCAGGGGGGACGAGGATCTGTCCCCAGGTGGGCGCCTTCCCCGGCTTCTGCGCCCAGGTGTCCGGAAAGCCGTCGGGCGCGAACAGTGCGTCACCCTCGCTCCACAGGAGCTCCAGCACGCGATTCTGCACGGAGGGATACTGTGAGGCATAGCCGTGCAGGACGTGGCCAATGGTGGTCTGGTAGGGCGGCTTGAGCCCTCCGCTCGAGCTCGTGAGGCTGACGGTACAGTCGTTCTCTCCCCGGAACACCACGGTGCGAAAGGCGAGCGCATTCGCGAGCTTCATTTTCGCGAGCTCGGCCCGGAGCCGCCCCAGCTTCTCGACCAGTGCCGGGTCGACCTTCGAGGCGGCTGGATAGGTCGAGGTGCTGCTCAGCTCGACGGTGATTCCGGTGATCTGCTTCTCGAGCGCCTCCTCGGCGGCCTTGGCGGCCACCA
>CAZXSG010001111.1:0-1981 GCA_964643185.1 uncultured Holophagales bacterium | reverse complement strand
TTTCGCTGGCAACGCCTCGCACAGTGGGCCGAGCGGCACGGCGGCGTCCGCATCTTCACGATCTCCGAGGCCGCCCTCTCGAGCGTGCCCGGGCACCTCAAGGCCGCGTCGCTCGCGCTCGGAGCGTCCCGCTGGCAGACGGCGATCAAGGTGATCCTGCCGACGGCCTCGGCCGGAATCTTCTCGGCGGTGATGGTGGGCTTCGGGCGGGCCGTGGGCGAGACGATGATCGTCCTCATGGCCACGGGCAACACGCCCATCATGGAGTGGTCGCTGTTCAACGGCATGCGCACGCTCGCGGCCAACATCGCCGTCGAGATCCCCGAGGCGCCGCATGGCGGAACGCTCTACCGCGTGCTCTTCCTGGGTGCGCTGCTCCTCTTTCTCCTCACGTTCCTCGTGAACACGGCGGCCGAGGTGATGCGCCAGCGTCTGCGCAAGAAGTACTCGGTGATCTGATGAAGCCGATCCTGAAGCGCCTCCATCGTTACTACTTCATCCAGGGCGAGCCCATGATCTGGCTCACCGGAGCTGGCCTGTCGCTGTCGCTCCTCATGATCTTCGGGCTCATCGTGCTCGTCGTCTGGAGAGGGGCGGGCGCGTTCTGGCAGGAAGACCTCGTTTTGCTGAAGACGAAGGACGAGAAGCCCGTCCTCGCCGAGATCCTGAACCGCGAGCCGATGCCCGCCGAGGAGGGGAAGCCCTCCGCCGGGTTCCGCATCCGCACGAAGATCGCGAACCGCGACCTCAACGGTCTCGATTTCCGCTGGATCGATGAGCCCACGATCGTCTCGAGCGAGCGTCCGAAGGACGCGGTGATCCTCGAGCGGCAGGAGTACGGCAACTTCCACGGTTTCCTCAGGGAGCTGCAGCGCGACGGCCAGCCGCTCGTGCTGCCCGCGGGCGCCAATGCGCTCGTCGAGCTCCGGAGGCTCCACGCCGAGATCCGCCCCGCGATTCTCAAGGTCGCCGGGCGCGAGCGCGACGAGGTGGGCGCGATCAACGCCGAGCTCGAGGTGGAACGGCTCCGCGTGAAGACCGCCGAGCGGGAGCGCTCGCCGCGCCTCGCGGAGATCACCGCCGCCTCCGAGCGGCGCACCGCGGAGCTGAAGGCCCGCTACGAGACGCTGCGTGAATCGCTGGAGAAGGAGCGCGCCCTCCTCTCGGCGACGAAGGCCGTCTTCGCCGATGCCGCCGGGCAGACGAAGGACATCTCGGTCGACGAGATCGTGCGCATCGTGCTGCCCAACGACCTTTCGCTCTTCGGCAAGCTGGGCCTCTACGTCTCGCGCATCGGCGAGTTCGTGCTCGGCGAGCCGCGCGAGTCGAACACCGAGGGCGGCATCTTCCCGGCCATCTTCGGCACGGTGACGATGGTGCTCATGATGAGCATCGTGGGCGTTCCGCTCGGCGTCCTCACGGCGCTCTACCTGCGCGAGTACGCGGTGCAGGGGCGGGTCGTGCGCATCGTGCGCATCGCGGTGAACAACCTGGCGGGCGTGCCATCGATCGTCTTCGGCATCTTCGGCCTCGGTTTCTTCGTGTACGGCATCGGGAGCAGCATCGACAAGCTGTTCTTCTCGGCCGCGCTGCCCTCGCCCACGTTCGGCACCGGCGGCATCCTGTGGTGCGCGCTCACGCTCGCGCTCCTCACGATTCCCGTCGTCGTCGTGGCGTCCGAGGAGGCTCTCGCGGCCGTGCCGCGCGGGATGCGCGAGGCCTCGCTCGCGATCGGCGCCACGAAGTGGCAGACGACGTACCGCGTCGTGCTGCCGGCCGCCGCGCCCGGGATCCTCACCGGTCTCATCCTGGCCATGGCGCGCGGCACCGGCGAGGTGGCGCCGCTCATGATCGTGGGCGTCGTGAAGCTCGCGCCCACCCTGCCCGTGGACTCGAGCTGGCCGTTCCTCCATCTCGAACGGAAGATCATGCACCTGGGTTTCCACATCTACGACGTGGGCTTCCAGAGCCCCAACAGCGA
>CAZXSG010001110.1:0-1982 GCA_964643185.1 uncultured Holophagales bacterium | reverse complement strand
GGGTGGGGGGTAACGACCCGTTCCCCAGCACGATGTCGTGGAAGGCGCGCACGTCGAAAAGGTCGCCGAGCACCTTCTCCGCGCGGGCGCGGAGCTCCCTGATCTTCAGCTCGCCGATCTTGTAGGACAGAGCCTGGCCGGGCCACGAGATGTACCGGTCCGTCTCCGTGGTGCACTCGTGGAGCGAGAGCGCACTGTTCGACGCGAGATAGTCGATGACCCTCTGGCGGTTCCAGCCGAACGCGTGGATCCCGGTGTCGACGACGAGGCGGCAGGCCCTCCACATTTCGTACGTCAGCCGGCCGAAGTTGCTGTACGGGTCGGCATAGAAGCCGGCCTCGAGGCCGAGGCGCTCGGAGTAGAGCCCCCAGCCCTCGCCGTACGCATCGACGTAGGAATGGCGGCGGAACGGCGGGATGCCCGTCAGCTCCTTCGACAGAGCGATCTGGAGATGATGGCCGGGCACGGCCTCGTGGAGCGTGAGCGCCTCCTGCGTGTAGAAGGGGCGGCTCGGCAGGTCGTAGGTGTTCACCCAGTACGTGCCCGACTGCTTGGAGTCGAGCGGCGCGGGGACGTAGCGGCCGCCCGTGTACCTCGGCGCGATGGCGTCGGGCACGGGCGCCACGCCGTACGGCTGCCGCGGGAGCCGGCCGAAGAGCGAGGGGAGCTTGCCGTCCATTCTCTTCGCGATCCATGCCGCGCGCGACAGCAGCTCCTCTGGAGACCTCGCGTAGAACTGCGGGTCGGTCCTGAGGAACGTGAGGAACTCGGCGAAGCTCTTCTGCCAGCCCACCTGCTTCAGAACGCCGTCCATCTCCGCGCGGATGCGCGCGACCTCCGAGAGGCCGATCTCGTGCACGGCCTTCGGGGTCACGTCGAGAGTGGTGAAGTGGCGGACGAGGTACTCGTAGTACGCGGGGCCGTCGGGCAGCTCGAACGCACCCGTCGTGCGGCGTGCCTTCGGGATGTACTCGTCGCGCAGGAAGGACGCGAGCTTGCGGTACGAAGGGACGACAGAGGTCTCGACGGCCTTCCGGCCCGCGTCCAGGAGGCGGGTGCGATCGGCGTCGGGGAAGGACGCGGGGATGCTCTTGAACGGAGCGAAGAAGACGCTCTCGCTGGCCTTGACGTCCTGGCGCGAGGCCGTGGCGTCGTAGCCCTCGAGCGTCACCCGCGGCTGGGTGAAGCCGTCGGCCAGCCCCTCCTCCATCCGCGCGGTCTGCTCGTCGAAGTAGCGGGGGAAGGCGTTGAGTCGTGCGATGTAGTTCTCGTAGTCCTGGACCGTTGCGAGGGGCATGTCGTCGGGGAGCTGGAGGAGGTCCGTGTGAAAGCCGCTGTCGGAGTTGAAGGCGAGGCGATACGTCCGAAAGCGGAGCCCCGCGAGGCCGTCCTTCACGTTGGCCGAGAGAACGTCGTGGCTCACGCGGTCTTCGCCCGTGAGCCGAGCGCGGTCGATCGTGGCGAGCCGCTCGGCCACCGAGCGCAGGTGCCGCTCCTGCGCGTCGAGCTCTTCCTTCGAGACCGACGGCATCCGGTCGTCGAAGCGGTGGTCCCCCACCGAGGTCGCGAAGAGCGGGCTGTGCTCCAGCGCGAACGCCCAGTCGTCGTCGAGGAGCTTCTGGAACCGCTCCGTGTCGGACGGGCCGGAGGCCCCGAGGGCTGCGAGGGATGTGACGATCATGGCGACACCGAAGCTTCGCATGAGTCGATGGTGCCAGGTTCCGGACGAGAAGGGTCGTTCGAGCAGCCTAGCTCTGGGGCTTGAGAATCGGACGATAGCCGGTGCCGCGCCAGAACTCCTCGGGGAGACTGAGTGTGGGCTTCGCGACCCACCCCGTCGTGACCTCGATGTAGTAGGAGCGGTGATCTGGAGCGGGCGTATATGCGACTCGGGACAATGCGATGCGGTCCCAATCGCCAATGAACTTGAGGTCGGCCAGGGACTCCGGATACGCGCCATACCGCGTGCGATGGAGCTCGAG
>CAZXSG010001109.1:0-1987 GCA_964643185.1 uncultured Holophagales bacterium | reverse complement strand
CTCCGTGGGCTGGCTCGTCGCTTACCTCACGGTGCTCCTCGTGGTGGCCGAGCCGCTCCGCAACACCGGGCGTTACACGATGGCCGACGTCCTCGCGTTCCGGCTGAAGAACAAGAAGGTCCGCTCGGTCGCGGCCCTCTCCACGCTCACCGTGAGCCTCTTCTACATGATCGCGCAGATGGTGGGCGCGGGCTCCCTCGTGAGCCTCCTCATCCCGCAGGTCTCCTTCGACGCGGCGATCGTTCTCGTGGGCGTGCTCATGCTCGTCTACGTGATCTTCGGCGGCATGCTCGCCACCACCTGGGTGCAGATCGTGAAGGCCGTCCTCCTCATCACGGGAACGGTCCTCCTGTCGATTCTCGTGATGGCCAGATTCGACTTCTCGATCCTGGCGTTCTTCGAGGAGATCTCGAAGGTCACCGGGTCCGTGAAGGACGCCGCGGGGAACGTCGTCGCCACGAAGGACTTCACCCAGCCCGGCCTCCGCTACCACGGAACCTGGGGCGCGCTGGACCTGATCTCCCTCGGCATCGCGCTCATCTTCGGCACCGCCGGTCTCCCCCACATCCTCGTGCGCTTCTACACGGTGCCGTCTGCCCAGCAGGCGCGGAAGTCCGTCGTGTGGGCCATGATCCTGATCGGCTCCTTCTACATCATGACGACGTTCCTCGGCTTCGGCGCCGCGGTGCTCGTGGGCAACCAGCAGATCGGTGTCCACGTGAAAGACGCGGCGCCAGTGAGCGCGGCGTCCTCCGGCGCCGCGGGGGGCTGCTCGGCGCTGGCCCCTGAGGAGCTCGCGAAATCCCAGGACTGCAAGGCCACACAGACGATCGCGAAGCTCGCCGCGAGCGAAAAGGAAGCCGACCGCAAGAAGGCCGAGGCGCTGCGCGGCCAGCTCTCGAAGCACGGCTACGTCGTGCCCGCGCCCAACACCAACCTCGCCGCGCCCCTCCTCGCTGAGGCCGTGGGAGGCGGCATCTTCCTGTCGTTCGTCGCGGCCATCGCGTTCGCGACGATCCTGGCCGTCGTGGCCGGCCTCACCATCGCGGCGTCCGCGGCCTTCGCCCACGATGTGTGGCTCAACGTCGTGAAGGGCGGCGTGGAAGACGAACGCGAGCAGGTGAAGGTGGCCCGCATCACGGCGGCCGTGATCGGCGCGCTGTCGATCGTCCTCGCCATCAGCCTCAAGTCGCTCAACGTCGCGTTCCTCGTGGGCCTCGCGTTCGCCGTGGCCGCCGCCGCCAACGTGCCGTCGATTCTCCTCACGCTCTACTGGAGGCGCTTCAACACCACGGGCATGATCACGGGAATGCTCACGGGCCTCCTCTCGTCGCTCGTCCTCATCGCGCTCTCGCCCGCGGTGATGGGCATCGACGCGCCGGGCGCCGCGGTGCGGCACGTGATCCAGGCGAAGGCCCTCTTCCCGCTCGAGAACCCCGGGATCATCTCGGTGCCGCTGGGGTTCCTGGGCGCGTTCCTGGGTACGATCTTCTCGAAGGACAGGTCCGCCGAGGCCGCCTACTCCGAGCTGAACGTGCGTTCCAACACCGGACTCGGGGCCGAGGTCTAGCTAAGGAGAACCCGCAAGGACAGAACCCGCCCCCGAGGACGCCCCCTCGTCGCTGATCCTCGCAGAAAGGCACTTCGCGCCCCCCGATGCGTTCCCGCGCGCGGCGCACGCCAAGGACCCCGGAATCTACGCGGCCGCGGCCGCGGACCCCGAGGCGTTCTGGGCCTCCTTCGCGAGCGAGCTGGACTGGATGGTGCCGTTCCAGAGGGTGCTGGAATGGGATCCGCCCGACGCGCGCTGGTTCGTGGGCGGCAAGCTCAACGTCTCGGCAAACTGTCTCGATCGGCACCTCACAGGGCCGCGCCGCAACAAGGCCGCGATCATCTGGGAGGGCGAGCCGGGCGACGTCCTCACGCTCACGTACAAGCAGCTCCACCGGCAGGTCTGCAAGTTCGGGAACGTGCTCAAGAAGCTCGG
>CAZXSG010001108.1:0-1988 GCA_964643185.1 uncultured Holophagales bacterium | reverse complement strand
GCGCTGCCGGGGCGAGAGGGACGCGAGGGCGTCCGTGAGGCGGCGGCGGATGTCGCGCGACATGGCGTCCCGCTCGGGGGAGGTGCCGTCGGCCGGGTCCAGGTGGCGCGGCAGGCCGCCCGTGTCGTCGTCGTCCGCGTTACCCATCTCGCTGAACGAGATGACGGGCTTGCGGCGGCGCACGCGGTCGCGCACGGTGTTGATGGTGATGCGGGTGATCCAGGACTCGAACGCCGCCTCGCCCTTGAAGTCCTTCAGGGCCTTGAAGGCCTTGATGAAGACGTCCTGGGTGACGCAGTCGGCCTCGGTGGCGTCGCGAAGGAGGGTGTAGACGAGCCGGAAGATGCGCTTCTGGTGCGATTTGACGAGGGCTTCGAAGGCCTCGACGTCGCCGGCCTGGACCTTGAGGACGACCTCGTGATCGCGCTCGCGGGAGGTCTGCTGCTCAGCCGGGGTCTTCACGTCGCCCTTCACCAGGGACACCCCGCCGCTCCGGCGAAACGGGAGCCGGTCGGGCGGTTTGGGGCGAAAGGCGAGGGCCGCGGCTGGAACCACAGGCGTTTAGACGCGGACGCGGCGGCCGGGTTTACGTGATCTGGGTTCAACCTGGACCCAGATCCTACTCCCGGCGGCGCCAGGGCCTGAGTGCGAGCTTGAGATCGTCCCAGAAGACGAGCCGCGCCCGTCGCCGGAGCAAGGCCTGGAGGGCGGCAGGGGGAACGGGTTCGGGGGCGAAGTAGGCCTCGAGGAGGGCAGCCTGGTCGTCCGGGCGGGTCACGCCGGGGCGGGAGAGGTCCCGGAGGCGGAGGTCGAGGCTCAGCGGGACAGGCAGGAAGCGCGCGCGATCGAGGTCCACGAGCGTGAGGTCGCCGTTCGGGGTGACGAGGACGTTGCCGTCGGTGAAGTCGCGGAAGTAGACGCCGGCCTGGTGGAGGCCGCGGGCGAGGCGTCCAAGGGCGGCGAGGACCTCTGGGAACGGGATGTCGTGGCGAGGGGCCGGGAACCGAGCCGGGTCCATGCGGTGGAGGAACCACTCGCGGACCTGCGCGGCGCCGTCCACCTTGCGGCAGGCGTACCAGGACTCCTTCGGGAAGAGCGCCCAGCCGAGCGGCTCGGGCGTCGGGAGGTCGAGCGAGCGGAGCCTCGTCGCGGTGAGGTAGGCGCGTTCGCCGCGGGGCGTGCGGAGGGCGTCGCGGGCGGTGATCCGGGCCCGCTTCAGGACCGCGGGCTCGTCGTTCGCGTCGGTTCCCTTCCATAGGGCGTCGGCCACGTCGTGGCGACCGGGGTACTTCGCGGCGTTCTCGAGGAGGCCGAGCCGATCGACGAATCCCGGTGGCTCCTCGCGGAGTGGCTTCACGGGGGCGGAGGATACGCGCGGCTACACTCCCGGTCATGGAACACAACTACCTGCACACGTTTCGGCTCGTCGTCGAGGGGCTGCCCGAACCCGTCACGTTTCACATGTTTCACGAGGCGCCCGACGAGTCCGAGGTCACGGACGCCTTCTCGAAGTGGGTGGCCCGCCAGGAAGACGACTTCATCCCTCTGGGCGCCACGTCCGCGGTGCGAGCGAACCGCGTCCTGCACATCACGCATGTCGGGTCGGAGAAGAAGAGCTGACCGTGCCGGCTGTCGGCCCTTCGCCGGGTCGAGGCCAGAAGTTGCCCCGCTTCAAGGGGATCACGCCCTCGACGTCCGCCCTCCGGCATCTGGAGGATCCGGCCGTCTGGTTGATCGAACTGAGTCATCGCGTTACTCCTGACGGTGCCGACACAAAAGCGCCGTCCACAAGAATCACATCATTCCACGCCTGCCACTTAGGCCAATTGTCATCGTACGAGCGCTCTAGCCGACCATCCAAACCTCCGCTAGCCAAGATGTAGTGCAAGCCATCGGCAGTCACCCCCGCGATGATTGGTCGCCCCCACCCGTCGACGGTCTCGATCCTCTCATTGGCAACCGCAATAGCCTGACTGAACGATGCTAAC
>CAZXSG010001107.1:0-1992 GCA_964643185.1 uncultured Holophagales bacterium | reverse complement strand
AGCGCCCGCGCGATCGCGACGCGCTGCATCTGACCGCCGGAGAGCTCCGTGGGCTTGTGATCCATGCGATCCCCGAGCCCCACGCGTTCCAGCAGCTCGCGCGACCGATCGCGCCGCTTCTTCACCGGGACTCCGCCGAACACCAGAGGCATCTCGACGTTCTCGGCCACGGTCATGTGCGGGAAGAGGTTGAAGCTCTGGAACACGAAGCCCACGCGCCGGTTGCGGATCTCCGCGAGCTGGTCGCGCGTGACGCGCGAGACGTCGTCGCCGCCGAGAACGTACGTGCCCGAGGTGGCCGTATCGAGGCAGCCGATGATGTTCATGAGCGTCGACTTGCCCGAGCCCGAAGGCCCCACGATGGCCAGGAACTCGCCCTTCGTGACGTCGAGGTTCACGCCCTTGAGCGCCTCGAGCTTCACCTTGCCCGTGTCGTAGACCTTGCGCACCTCTTCCATGCGGATGATCGAGGGCGCGGGAACGGCCTGGGGTCCCAGCTTGGCGGGCGCGGGTTGGTTCTCGGCGAGGGCCAGCATCGGTTGCTCCTAAATCACTCGTAACGCAGGGTGGACGCGGGGTCGATCGACGCCGCGCGGCGGGCCGGGAACCAGCCTGCGAGAAGGCCGATGACCCCCAGGATTCCGGCCGTCGCGAGGCCGATGAGCGGCGACAGGGTGGGCTTGCCGAGGAACTCCATCACCTTGTTCCCCTGTGAAGGGATGAAGCCCATGCCCGTCACGAGCAGAACGGCGATGAGCGTGCCCGCGGCGCCGCCGAGGAACGTGTAGACGAGCCCTTCGAGCACGAACGGCAGCGTGATCCAGCGGGCCTTCGCGCCGAGCGCCATCTTCACGCCGATCTCCTTGGTGCGCTCCTTGACGACGGCATACATGATGTTCGCGACGCCGACGCCGCCGATGAGAAGCGTGAGCGCGCCGATGATGCCCAGGAACATCTGGATGCCCATCGAGAAGTTCATGTTCGTCTTCGCGCTCTTCACGGTGTCCCAGGTGGGCAGCGCGCGGTCGTCTTCCGGGTCGAAGCCCAGCTTTCCGCCGAGGACTTCGTTCATCTGACGCAGGATGCTCTTCATCTGATCGGGCTTCGGCGACTGCACCACGATGTTGCTGAGCTGGTCCCGCCCGAACATCGCCTTGAACGTCGAGATGGGGATGACGACGGCGTTCTTGTCGGGGCCCGAGTACGCCCCCATTTGCACCTTGCGCTGCATGACGCCGATCACAGTGAAGGGCGAGTTGTTGATGAGGAGCAGCTTGCCCACCGGGTCGGTCGCTCCGAAGACGTCCTTGGCCGTCTCGTCGCCCATGAACACGACGCGCCGCTTCTCCATCTCGTCGAGCGCCGAGAGCCAGCGCCCGCCCTCCACGGGGAAGTGCTTGCGCATGTCGCCCCACTCCACGTGGACGCCCTTCACGCGCGAGTTCACGGCCTTCGTGCCGTACGCGAGGCTCGTGCGCCACTGGATGATCTCGCCCGCGAACTGAGCTTCAGGAATGCGCGCGCGGAGGAGGTCGATGTCCTCGATGCGGAACTTGATGTCGCGGCCCGCGGGGAGGCCCTTGTAGGGCTTGGACGACTCTCCGCTCCAGACGACGGCGATGTTCTCGCCCATGGCCTTGCGGTTCGAGTCGAGCTGACGCTTGAGCCCTTCGCCGAATGCCAGGAGCAGCAGGATCGCCACGGTGCCCCACGCGATGGCGGCGATCGTGAGGAACGCGCGCTTTTTGGCCAGCCGCGAGGACTGCTCGAAGAGATGGAAGACGACCTTCAGATCGCGCATTCGAGTCGTCCCTTCATCACAGTTTCATTGCCACGACGGGGTCGAGGCTCGCGGCTTCGCGAGCGGGGAACCAACCCGCGAGGAGGCCGATGCCGCCCAGGACGGCGATGGTGATAGCCGCGCCAGCGGGGGAGACCTTCGGTTCCCCTACGAACTCGTTGAGGCCGACCTTGAGGGAGACGGCAAAGATA
>CAZXSG010001106.1:0-1996 GCA_964643185.1 uncultured Holophagales bacterium | reverse complement strand
CGCTGCTTTTCCGGGCTTACCCCGTTTGCAGGCTGCCGAGCATCTCGTCCATCGAGGGGGCGAGCGCTCTGACGAAGCGTTCCGTTTCCTCCACGCGTTCCACGATCGAGCCCATCGTGTCCATCATGTCGTTCGCGTCGAAGCGGGACGCGTTCACGCGGCTGAGCACGACGCCGAACGCGTCGGGGAAGGCCTCCAGCTGGGCGCGAACGGCCTGGTCCTTCTCGCTGTACTCCTTGAGCAGCGCCTTCTGCTTCTGGAGAATCTCGATGTGCCACTCGCGGGCCTTGGCCGACGCGGGCTCCTTCTTGGCCAGCTCGCGCAGGCGCTCGATGCGCCCGTCGAGATGCGAGAGGAGCGTATCGGCCTCCGGCAGAGAGGCCGGGGGACCGTCCAGCGGCGGGGGCGGGGGCGCCATCTTGCCGTGCTGGCGTGGCTTGTTGCGCAGCGCCGGCATGACCGGCGGGGCTTCCTCCTCGTCACCGTTGGTCTGCGTTCCGTCTCCACGGTTCAAAGTCGCCAGGATCCGGAGGTACACGACGCGGGCCCTCACGAACGCCAGATACGCGTCGAGCATGTAGTTGATCTGCCGCTGGATGCCGGCTTCCGTCGCGTCCTCGATCTCGTTGCGCTCGTGCGCGAGCCGCAGAATCGCCTCGCGCTTGTCGAGGAGCGACGCGTAGTCGCGCATGTAGTTCGGCAGCATCCCGCGGCGCGTCCAGGTGGAGAACGGAGGTTCGTCGAGGAGATCCTCGAGCGCGCGCCGCTCCTTGAGCCGGTTCTCCTCCAGCTTCGCCCGCGCGGCCGCCTCGTCCTCCTCGACCACGCGCCGGAGGTTCTTGTCGGAGGTCGTCGAGTAGAGGATGTACGACGCCGAGCCGAGGCCCCACAGGATCAGCGGGAGCGGATTCCAGAGAGCCGCCGAGGCCGCGAGCGACACCGCCCCCGAGAGGATCGTGGGCGGAGACGTCGCCGCGCGGGTCGCCGTCCTCTTGAAGAGCGTGCCGGGATCGGGTCGTGCCATCGGAATCGTGGATTATGCAACCCATGACTCAGCCGGAACGGATCCAGGCCTACCTGCGGGAGATCGCCCGCTCGCAATACGGCGCCTTTCGCGTGCCGCCGTTCACGGCCTTCCTCCATCCCACCGACCCGCTCGTCCACTTCAACTACGCGATCCCCGACGAGGGGCCGCTCCCTCACGAGCTCGACGAGCCGCTTCGGGAGCTGTGCGCCGCCTTCGCCGCACGTGGCAGGACCCCGCGGTTCGAGTTCGTCGAGGCCTGCGCGCCCGATCTGGCCCGGACGCTCGCGGCGAACGGCTTCACCGAGGAGCTGCGCGCCCTGCTCATGACGGCGACCGCCGAAAAGCTGCGGCCGCTCTTCGTGCCGGGCCTCGAGATCGAGATCCTCGACCGCACGGCAGACCCTGAGCGCGTGCGGCCGCTCCTGGACCTGCAGCGCGAAGTCTTCGGTGCCGGCGGCGAGCCGGTGTCGCGGGCCGATGCGCAGCGTGCGCTGGAGATCCTCGGCGACGGCGCGATCCTGGCGGGCCGCGTGGACGGCACGCTGGTGTCGGTCGCGTTCCTCCAGCCCTCGCGGGACGGGCTGGCCGAGGTGGCCGGAGTCGCGACTCTCGAGGCCTATAGGCGACGCGGAATCGCCGGCGCGCTCACGTCGGCCGCGCTCGGCCGGGCCTTCACGAACGGTGTGACGCTCGCACTCCTTTCAGCGGCGAACGAGGCCGCTGGCCGGGTCTATGCAGGCGCCGGGTTTTCGAGCGCGGGCTACGTCCTCATGTGGTCGAAGGTCGAACCCGGTTAAGGAAGCGATCACCTCGCCTGGGGGTCTGGGGCGCGGCGCAGGAGCGCCCAGATTGCCCAGAGCGTCTCGAACCGCCTGCGGAACCCGTTCGAGATGCCCAGGAACCCGGGGTCCGCGGTTGTGCCCTTGCGGGACCCGAGCCCCCGAGCCGAGAGGTGGGTGGGCGCCTGGG
>CAZXSG010001105.1:0-2001 GCA_964643185.1 uncultured Holophagales bacterium | reverse complement strand
TCACCGAAGCAGCCGACGGAGTCCGTCGCGCGAACGGTAAAGGTGAAGCTGCCCGCCTGCGTCGGGGTTCCGGAGATCAGGCCGGTTGCCGGGGCGAGCGAGAGCCCGGGCGGGAGGGAGCCCGAGAGGAGGCCGTACGTGTAGGGAGGCGTGCCGCCCGTGGCCGTGATGGCCTGGCTGTAGAGCTGGCCCAGGGTCCCGTTGGGCAGGGACGTGGGCGAGAGCGAGATGACCGGGCAGTTCACCTGTGCGGTGTAGAGCCGGCTTCCGAAACAGAGCGCGGAGTCGGTGGCCGTCACGGTGAACGAGAAGGCGCCCGAGGACGTCGGGGTGCCCGAGAGGAGAGCCGTGGACGGACCGCTGGGAACCAGCGTCAGGCCCGGAGGCAGGGCCCCCGAGGTGATCGTGAACACGTAGGGGGGCGTGCCGCCCGAGGCCGTGATCGTCTGACTGTAGAGCGAGCCGGCGACGGCCGGGGGGAGCGTCGCGGGGGAGACGAGAATCGTCGGACACGCGGGGGCGTTGATGACGATGGTGTAGACCTGCGATCCGAAGCAGTTGTTCGCGTCTGTCGCCCGCACCGTGAAGGTGAAGCTGCCGGTCGTCGTCGGCGTGCCCGAGAGGAGGCCCGTGGACGGCGCCAGCGTGAGGCCGGGAGGCAGGGACCCGGAGATCAGCGTGAACGTGTAAGGCGCCGCGCCTCCGGTCGCCGAGATGGTCTGGCTGTACGGGGTGCCCACGGAGCCATTGGGCAGAGCCGCGGGGGAGACGACGATCGGGCTGCACGCGGGGCACACGGCTGCGTTGTTCGTGTCGAGGGTGACGGCGCCGTTGCGCGCCAGAGCGCGTCCCGAAAGGGACGCGCCGGTCGTGAGCGTGATGCTCGAGAGCGCGAGGACGTTCCCCGCGAAGGCCGTGGCGGTGCCGAAGGTCGCCGAGCTACCGATCTGCCAGAAGATGCTGCAGTTCGAGCCGCCGTTGATCACGAGCACCCGCGAGTTGGTGGCCGTGGTCAGAGTGCTTCCGACCTGGAAGATGAAAACGGCGTTCGGGTCGCCCTGCGCGTCGAGCGTGAGCGTTCCCGTGAGCTGGGCGGAGGTCGAGAAGCGGTAGACGGCCGAGGTCAGCGTGAGGCCGCCCAGGTCCTGTCCGGTCAGGTCGGTGTTGAAGGCCTGCCCGGCGACGAAGTTGTAAGCGGTCGTGAGGTCGCTCTGCGCCTGCTGGGCGACGGCGTCGTTGATGTGGATCGTGCCGCCCGTGACCGTCCCGGGCGGGAAGCCCGTCACCGCGGTGCCGGGGGCGACTCCGACGTCTCCGATGATCGTCGTGGAGCCCGTGTTCGTCACGGTCGAGCCGGCCAGGACCGCGAAGGTCGCGGCCTGTCCGAGGGGTGGAGCTGTCTGACCGAGGCCAACCGAGGATCCGGAAAGGAAAGCCGCAACGACCGCGAACGCCAGGACTGTCTGGTACCTGCACTCCAGCTTTTTCATTGTAGAACTTTCACAAAGTTGAAGCATTTGCGCGCCGGCCATGGAGCGACTCGGGACGACAGTTGGCCGGTTGAAAGCGAGCGAACGCGAGCTGGGTGGAGGTGAGGAGGGTACGTCGGACTTGGGACGACCTGGCTGTTGCGGGACGCTTCCCGGAAGGTGGATATCCACGGTTTGCAGGAATCGTACCACCGGGTGCGCAGCGACTCACGATGGCCGATACAGCCGAGGCCGTGCGTTACCCTCCCGCGTGATGCTTCCGCCCGAGCTTCGCGAGCGCCTCCTCGCGGCCACCGAATTCCTCGAACGCCTGGTCTCCGACCCTCGTCTCATCGAGGAAGCGACCCCGGAGGCGCGCAAGCGGCTCTTCGAGGTGGTGGCGCGCATCTACAGCCCCGACCGCAACGAGCGCCGCCGGCTCCTCCGGGCGAGCGACCGCGTGCGGAAGGCGGCGCGGGTCGAGAAGGAAGAGGCCACGCTCGCGCAGACGGGGATTCGCGAGCTGCGGCGC
>CAZXSG010001104.1:590-2001 GCA_964643185.1 uncultured Holophagales bacterium | reverse complement strand
CCACCCGAGAGATTCACGGCCTTGAGGTAGCGTCGGCCCTCGCGAACGGCCGCGAACCAAACCTCCCGTCCGTTTCCGGTCCACGCGAGCCCGGCGAGGCTGCCGTAGGGTTTCGTGAGGGTCGTCTTCTTCCCCGAGAGGTCGATCGCCACGACGGAGACCCCCTCCGGACTCCGTTCGAAGGCCGCGATCGTCCTTCCATCGGGCGAGACCCTGAGGTCGCCCCAGGGTGCGATGTCCGGGCTCGGTCCGTAGATCACCTTCCCGATCGGCATCTCGATGGTGATGGCGATCCCGTTGATTCGCATGACCGCGAAGCTCTTCCCGTCGGGCGTGAGGTCGGCCCCCAGCACGTCGTCCAGGATCTCGCGCGGGGCACCCCCTCCGGCCGCGACGCGGGCGAGCATGCCGGAGCCCGAGAACGAGCGGAAGAAGCCCTTCCGCAGGGAGACGGCGAGATCGCCGTTCCTCGCGACCGCAAAGAGGCTTGCATTGGCGATGCCGACAGGCTTGACCCCCAGCGCGTCGATCGACGTCGTGAAGATCTCCGTGGGATTCCCGTCCCACGCGGCACTGTAGACGACGGAGCTGCCGTCCGGCGCGAAGCGAGCGCTCAGGATCGTGCCCTTCTTGAAGGTCAACTGTCGATAGCTCGGCAGAGACGGCGCGGGCGGTTTCCACAGAGCGCGGGTGCCGAGGATTCCGGCGAGGCCGGCCACCGCCATCAGGGCGAGGGTCTCCTTCCAGCGCCTCGCCGGCGGCGCGGAGGGGTGCGGCGCGACCGCCTTCATCCGGCCCGTCGACGTGTTGTCGGAAGCGGCATCGAGCGCGAACGCGAGGTCCCGTGCCGACTGGAAGCGCGCGGCCGGGTCCTTCTCGAGGCAGCGGCGCATGATGCGATCGAGCATCGGAGGCAGGTCCCGGTCCCCGTTCGTGATCTCGGCGGGCTCCTCGTTGAGGATCGCCGCCATCGTCTCGGCCCCCGTTCCCTTGCGGAACGCGCGGCGTCCCGACAGCAGCTCGTAGAGGACGACCCCCAGCGAGAAGATGTCGGAGCGGTGATCGGCAACCGTGCCGCGCACCTGCTCGGGCGACATGTAGCCCACAGTGCCCAGCACGGTGCCCGGCTCTGTGTTCTTCAAAGTCGGCGCGCTCGACTCGTCCTCGGCAAGCAGCGTGCGGCGCGCGAGGCCGAAATCCAGGATCTTGATGTGACCCTCGCGCGTGACGAAGAGGTTCTCGGGCTTCAGGTCGCGATGGACGATGCCCTTCACGTGCGCGGCGTCGAGCGCCTCGGCGATCTCCCGCGCGAAGAGGAGAGCCTTCGCGACCGGGATCGGGCCCGAGTCCAGCCGCCTGCGGAGCGTGCCCCCTTCCGGGAGCCCCATCCCGGAGACCACGACCCCGCCGG
>CAZXSG010001104.1:0-580 GCA_964643185.1 uncultured Holophagales bacterium | reverse complement strand
GCGAAGATCGAGAGGATGCCCGGGGGCGAAAGGGCCGCCACCGCCAGCGCCTCGCGCTCGAAGCGAGCGAGCGCGTCGGGATCGCGCACGAGAGCGTCCGCGAGCACCTTGATCGCCACGTCGCGCTTCAGCTTGGCGTCCCGGGCGCGATAGACCTCGCCCATGCCGCCCGCGCCGAGCGGCGCGAGGATCTCGTACGGTCCGAGCCGTGTCCCCGGGGCAAGGGTCATGATGAGCGGCCCAAGGTTAACCGAGACTCAGCCCAGGAGCCCGAACACGTAGGGAACCGCCGTCTCGACGCGGAGGATGCGGGGGCCGAGACTGAACGGCCGAAAGCCGTGCGCCTCGAGAAGCTCGACCTCGAACGGCACCCATCCACCCTCCGGACCGATGGCGACGACCGCCGGAGGTCTCAGCTGCCGCGCGCCGGAGCCGGTGGCGCCCGGATGCGCCAGCAGACGCGTGCAGGTCGCGGCCGGCCAGAGCGATTCGAGCCCGTCCTCGACGAACGGCCGGAAGCGCCGGCGCACCCGCCCCTCGGGCCGCACCGGTTCCCGGGCCTGCCCCCGCCCGGGCACCG
>CAZXSG010001103.1:0-2001 GCA_964643185.1 uncultured Holophagales bacterium | reverse complement strand
GAGCGGCTGGCTGCTCTGGTCGCTGATGCTGGCCTTCCCGTTTCCCTTCATCGCCAACACGGCGGGATGGATGACGGCGGAGCTGGGCCGGCAGCCCTGGCTCATCTGGGGTCTGTATCGCACGTCTCAGGGAGCGAGCACGGTGGTGAGCGGCGGCAACGCGCTCTTCACGCTCATCGGTTTCGCGGGGCTCTACTCGGTGCTGGGCCTTGTATACGTTTACCTGGTGGGCCGCGAAGTTCTGCACGGCATGGAGCACCAAGAGCCCGCGCTCACGCCTTACGAGCCCGAGCAGGTCGTGACCCATGGCTGAGATCTGGTACGCGATTCTCGCGCTGATGCTGACGGCGTTCGTGGTGCTGGCCGGCTGGGACTTCGGAGCCGGAGCGATCCTCCACGTCGTGGGCCGCACGCCACAGGAGCGGCGGGTCGTGATCGGCGCGATCGGGCCGCTCTGGACCTGGAACGAGGTGTGGCTCGTCGCGGCGGGCGGCGTCTTCGTGATGGCGTTCCCGAAGCTGATGGGCACGGCGTTTTCCGGCTTCTACCTCGCGCTGATGCTCGTCGTGTGGTGTCTGCTCCTGCGCGGAATCTCGCTGGAGCTGGGCGGCCACGTGAACGACCCCCTGTGGCGGAGCCTGTGGGACTTCGTGTTCGCGGGGTCCAACATCCTCCTCGCGATTCTCTTCGGGGCAGCGGCGGGCAACGTGCTCCGCGGTGTGCCCATCGGGCTCGACGGCAGGTTCTCGCTCGAGCTCTTCACCGACTTCCGCGCGACGGGGCACGTGGGCACGCTGGACTGGTACACCCTTCTCCTCGCCGTGTTCGCGCTCGTCGCGCTGTCGGCGCACGGCGCGTCGTATCTGAGGGTGAAGACCCGGGGGACTGTGGAGGAGCGCAGCGCACGACTTTCGAAGGTGCTCTGGCCGCTCACGTTCGTGCTGCTCGCGGGGATCACCGCGGGAACGGCCTCGATCCGGCCCGAGCTCTTCTCCGCGATGGTGCAGCGGCCGCTCGCGTGGATCTTCGTGAGCGCCGTGCTGGGCGGCGCGATCGCGGTGATGGTGGGGCAGCGGAAGGGCGGCGAGGTCATCGCGTTCGGCGGCGGCTGCGCGTTCCTCGCGGGGCTTCTCGGCGCGGGCGCGACGGCGTCGTTCCCGGTGATGCTGCACTCCACGCTGGCGACGGGCTCGTCCATCACGGCCGCCATGGGAGCGTCGTCCGACGCGAGCCTGCGCGCGGGGCTCGTCTGGTGGCCGTTCGCCATGGCGCTCACGCTGGCCTACGCGTACTTCGTCGGGCGGGCGTACCGGGGAAGGGTGGGACAGGCCTGACGGAGCGGCGAGGCGACCGGCGCGACGGAGAGCGTCTTCTGCTCACGCTGCGCGGCGCGTTTCGCGCGGTGGCGGACCCCGACCGGGCCGTCCAGATGCAGGCGTACATGAAGAGCGCCATGCCGTACCACGGCGTGCCGTCCCAGGAGATGCGGCGCGTCTGCCGCGAGGTGTTCGGCGAGGTCGAGCTCGGAGATGCGGAGAGGTGGCGGACTCTCGTCCTTTCCGTCTTTCGCGGCGCGACGCATCGCGAGGAGTGGTACGCGGCGCTCGAGCTCGCCGGCGATCGGCGCGTCACCGGGAAGAGAGTCGCGAAGACCTACCAGAACCTCGAAGCGCTGCCCATGTACGAGGAGATGATCGTCACGGGCGCCTGGTGGGACATCGTGGACGCGCTCGCGGGCCATCGCGTGGGAGGTCTGCTCGAGCTGTGGCCCAAGGAGATGAAGCCCCGGCTCCGCGACTGGAGCCGGGACACGAACATGTGGAAACGGCGCACGGCCATCCTGAGCCAGCTCCGGTTCAAGGCGAGGACGGACCTGCCGTTCCTCTACGACCGCATCGAGCCGTGCCTGGCCGAAAAGGACTTCTTTCTCCCCACGGCCATCGGCCGGGCCCCCCGCCTCAAGCGGGCCTTGGAGGCCATGGAGAAAGAACTGCTGCAGCG
>CAZXSG010001102.1:0-2003 GCA_964643185.1 uncultured Holophagales bacterium | reverse complement strand
GGGCCGAGGACGGCTTCCGGGGGGTCGGGGGTCCGGGCGATCACGCGCTGCTTTTCTCCGGCGGCGTCGAGGCACCCGGCCCGGCAACGTCTTCCTTCTTGGACGGCTCGACGGACTCGGCCTTCGGCTCGATCTTTGGCTCCGCGCCTCGGGCGCTGAGCACCTGGGCCTGAGGCTCCGCGCCTCCGGCGCTGCGCACCTGGGCCTGAGGCTCCGCGCCTGCGGCGCTGCGCACCTGTTGCAGCGCGCGGGCCCAGCGATGTTCCGCCCGCGCGGGCGCGTGGGCCCACGCCCGCTCGGCCTCGCGGGGATACCGCGTCGCGAGCTCCCTTGCGACGCCTTCGGCGGCGTCGGATATGTCCCGCGCCACCTCGCGGGCCATCACCTGAGTAATGGGGCCGATGGACTCCGCGTCGCCGAAGAGCGCCACGGTGGGGAGCAGCGCGCGCAGCGCCGTGAGCCCGGTCTCGCGGCCCAGGGCCTCCGAGAGCGCCCACGGAACCGGGCCTCCCGGCGTGAGCCGCCCGCGCATCGACAGCGACTCGGCGGCCGCCCGGCGGATCTCCTCGCGGTCGTCGCCGAGGGCGGTGACGAGCGCCTCCTCGGCGACGTCGGCGGGCGCGACGCTCATGCACATCACGGCGGCCCGCGCCGTGCTCTCGTCGTCGTGGCTCACGGCCACGGCCACCTCGGCAGCGGCATCCGAGTCGGCCATCTCGAGGATCTCCTCGAGCGCCGCGGTGCGCACGGCGGGAGCCTGCGCCAGCATCTCGGAGGCGAGCCGCGGACGGTCCTCTCCGGCCAGAGCCAGAATCGCCGCGCCTGCGGCGGCCGCGACCGCGGGTTCGTCGGCGAGGGACGGCAGCACGTCCCGCCAGGTGCGTCTCACGAGTCCGAGGCGCGCCCGCTGAGCGAACGCGCGCAGGGCCGCGGCTCTCACGAGCGGCTCCTCGTCGACGAGCAGAGGCAGGAGCTCCTCCTCGGCCACGTCGAGGCACGCGCCCGCGGCACGCACGGCCGCCTTGCGCACCTCGGCGTTCGGCGAGGCGAGCGCGCGGCGCGCCAACGGTCCCACGCCCTCCTCGCCGGCCTCGGCAAGGGCGAGGAGCGCCGCGGCGCGCCCGGGACCATCCGCCCCTTCGGCGCGATCGAAGAGGGCCTGCACGCGCGCCTTCGTTCTCTCTGGGGTCGCGCCGGGGTCCTCGGCCACGAGCACGTAGGCCGCGGGAAGCGCCGTTTCGGGATCGTCTTCGGCGAGAATTCCGAGCAGCTCGGAGAGCGGAACGGAGCCTGGAGGCAGCGCGCTCAGCACCGCGGCGCGCACCACCGACGACGGATGCGCCAGGAGGTGCACGAGCCCCGCCGTCTCACCCCGCGCGCGGGCCACGTCCACGAGCGTGAGCGCGGGCTCGGCCTCTTCGTGCGCGAGCACCGCGCGCACCGCATCGAGCACGCGATCCCGCGAGAGCGACGAGAGCGCCTCGAAGCCGTCCTCGAACGGTCCCTTCGAAACGAGCAGCATCGCGGTCCCGGTCACGTCGAGGAGCGCGGCCACGTGCGCCGCCTGGGTTCTCACGGCCGGCGGCGCCTCCTCGTCCGCGAGAATCGCGTGAAGCCCCACCTTCGCCTCGGGCCACAGGAGCTGCACCTCGCGCCGCGTCTCGCCCGAGCTGGCCGAGAGCGCCCGGCGCAGCGCGGCGAGGAGCGGTTCGTCTAGGGGTCCCCGCCGTGCGGCCGCCGCGAGCACGGGCGCCGCCACGGAGCTGTCGAGCCGCGCGAGGGAGAGCAGCGTCGCGCGCCGGAGGGAGGGATGCGCGAGAAGCGGCACGAGCCGCGGGGCGACGATCGGATCCCCGATCTCGCCGAGCGCCTCGAGCGCGTGGACCATGAGCCACAGCGACCCTTCGTCGAGGATCGCGAGGAGGGGGGCGAGCGCCTCGCGGCGGCCCGTCCGGCCGAGCGCCTGGAGCAGCGCGGCGCGCGCGTTGGCGTCGGTCTCGCGG
>CAZXSG010001101.1:0-2004 GCA_964643185.1 uncultured Holophagales bacterium | reverse complement strand
CGGCAGCCGGCTTCACAAAGGACCGTGGCCGTACGGAGCAGCTCACGCACGTCGACGTTCACCACGAGAACGCTGGGGCGCCGGCGGGAGGGATCGGAGCCCGGGCGCCTGGCGCGCTCGTCTTCTTCGTCCTCCTCGGCCTGCTCGCGAAACGCCGAGGCACCGCGCACCCGCTGTGCGTCCGCGGGGGCGGACTCGAGGGTCATCGAGTCGAGAGCGGAGTCGACCTCGTGATCGAGCCCCTTCCGCTGGGGAGGTGAAGGCGCGCGGGCCGGCAGGGAGACGGGTTCCGCCTCGGGAAACATGGCGGCCGTGGCAGCCGCCGCGGCGCCGAAGGACGCCGCGCTCACTCCCGCCGCGGCGATGACCGGACGCACGGCCTCGACCACCGAGGACGGCCGCTCGAGGAGGGCGAGGCTGGTCTCGAGCTCCGCCGCGGTTGCGAATCTGTCTTCGGGCCTCTTGGCCAGCGCCTTGAGCACGATCGCGCGGAGCTCGGGCGAAACCTCGGGAATGTGCTCGAGACCGTCGGGCACGGGCTCGGTCACGTGCTTCATCGCGACGGCAATGGGGTTCTCGGCGTTGAAGGGCACGTTTCCGGTGAGGGCCTCGTACAGGATGATCCCCATGGCGTAGATGTCGCTCCGCGCGTCGACGCCCTTCCCGAGCACCTGCTCGGGAGCCATGTAGTGCGGCGTGCCGATGACGAGCGAGTCCACGGTGAAGCGCTCGTTGGGCTTCCCGCGCGCCATGCCGAAATCCACGATCACGACGCCGCCCGACTTGTCGATGAGGACGTTCTCGCTCTTGAGGTCGCGGTGCACGATGCCGAGCTTGTGCACGGCCTCCGAGCCGCGTGCGACCTGCCGGAGGATCGCGATGGCCTCGCCCGGGGTCAGGCGCCTCTTCTCTTCGATGAGGGCCCACAGGTCGCGGCCCTCGATGTACTCCATCGTGATGTACGGGTAGTCGCCCGAGAGCCCGTAGTCGAACATGCGGGCCACGTTGGGGTGCTTGATGCGCCTGTTGAGGTTCAGCTCGCGCTTGAAGCGGCGGAGCAGCTCGGCCTCGTCCTGCTCGACGGCCGGCGAGAGCACCTTGATCGCGACCATCTCGTCGAGCTCGACGTCGAAGGCCTTGTAGACGATCCCGACGCCGCCCCGTCCGAGAGTCTCCACCCACTGGTAGCGGGGAACCCCCTCGAAGAATTTCAGCCGGAAGGCATCGGGCTTCACGCGGGTGTGAGTTTACCGCCCGGCCGATCCGTGTGAGCCGTCACGCCACCGCCTCGGGCTCCGGCCGTTACAATCCGCGCGAGAAATGAACGCGAAGCTCACGGTCCGGCAGGAATCGGGCCGTGTCACCGAGTTCCCGGTCACGAAGGACGAGATCAAGATCGGCCGGACCTCCGCCCGGAACGACCTCGTTCTGGACGACCTTTCCGTTTCCCGCGAGCACGCCGTCATCTCGCGCAGCGGTGAGGTCTTCACCGTCACCGATCTCCGCAGCGCGAACGGCACGTTCGTGAACGGCGTGATGCTCGAGGGGAGCGTCGTGTGGAACCCGGGCGACGAGGTGGTGATCGGAAAGACCACACTGCTCCTCGAGACCGAAAGGCCCGCGCCGCCGCCGCCCACCGAGAAGAAGGCCGTGGACGACATCCGGTTCGGCGAGATCCACGACGTGGACGGCACCATCATGGTGTCGCTCGTCCCCGAGCAGCTCTTCTCGGCCCTCAAGCCCATCACCGCCTCGCACTCCCTGGTGCAGCGGGAGCGCGAGCGGGAGAAGGAACGCGAAAGCGGCATCTTCAAAGCCAAGCCCCCGATCGCCGCCGCGGCCCCCGAGGCGTTCGACGAGACGGCCAGCAAGAAGCCGGGGCCCATGGAGCCCGAAGAGGAGCTGCGCCGGCTGCGCAAGAAGGAAGAGATCCTCCCCCCCCTCTACGAGCCCGGCAAAGTGCCCCCGCGCCCCCTCCCCCCCGCAGCGAACTAAAACAAGGCC
>CAZXSG010001100.1:0-2006 GCA_964643185.1 uncultured Holophagales bacterium | reverse complement strand
GCGGAGGGAAGACGACACCCTCACGCACGAGGTAGACCTCGTCGTCGATGTAGAGCGGCACCCAGCCGAGGTCGTCCATGACGATCGCCATAATCCTCTGGAGGAGCGGGCCGTGGCGCCCCATGTCGAGCACCGAGAGGCTCTCCTCGATCAGCGTGTCGAGCTTCGGGTTCGAGTACTGGCCCGAGTTGGAGGAGCCCCAGCGGCTCTCCTGCTCGGAGGAATGCACGAAGTTGTCGAGGAGATCACTGGCGTCGCCGGTGGGGCACCCGTACCGCGAGAGAAAGAACTGCGTCTTGCGGGAGGTCACCACGTCGAAGTATTCGGCATCGGGGAGCACGACCACCGTGGTGCGAATGCCCACGGCCGTGAGGAGAGCCCCGACCTTCGTCGCCGTCTCGCCGAGGAGGCGGCGCGCGTGGAGAGTGACGTCGATGCCGTCGGGATGGCCGGCTTCGGCGAGGAGCGCCCGGGCCTTCGCGGGGTCGTACCCGAGTTGCGGGAGGTCGGGGTTGAAGCCGAAGATGAACGACGGAACGATCTGCGACGCGGGTGCGCCCGCGAGACCGAGATCCTTGAGGAGCGCCTTGCGGTCGATCGCGAGGCTCGCGGCGCGCCGCACCCGGACGTCGCGGAAGGGGTTCTTCCGGCGTTCGTCCTTCTCGCCGTGGAGGGGCGTCAGCTCGAAGCCCAGAGACTTCACGAAGATGCCGCTCTGCCGCACCGTGCGGTAGCCGCTGACGGCGTTCTCGCCCACGACCCGCGGTCCGGTCTGCACGACGTCGGCCCGGCCCGACCGCGCGTCCTCGAAGGCCCCTTCCGTCGTGCGTCCGAGGAGGAGCGTCACGCGGGAGGCCGCGGGCTTCTCGCCCCAGTAAGCGTCGTTTCTCCTGAAGACGATGCGCGTACCCGGCTCGAACGATTCGAGCGCGTACGGCCCGGTGCCCACGAGCGTTCCGTTGAGGCTTTCGGGCGGGGTCCCCGCCTTCGTGATGAGCACGAACCGGAGCTTGTTGAGGAGCACCGCCATGGGCGTCTTGGTGTGGAGCTCGAACACGTGATCGCCGATTGCCTTCACGCTGCTGATGTTCACGACGTAGCCGGAGGCCCCGAGGTCCGGTTTGGCGAGGAGGCGCTGGAACGTCGCCTCGACGTCCCGCGCGGTCAGAGGGGTTCCGTCGTGGAACACGGCATCGCGCCGCAGGTGGAAGACCCAGGTGTGCTGGTCCGGGTTCTCCCAGCGCACCGCCAGCGCGGGGCGGATGGTCATCTCGCGGTCGGCCGCGACGAGGGCTTCGTAGGCGTGCTGCAGCACCGAGTAGCTCGCGAGCCGGTTGTGGAGGTGGGGGTCCAGGGAGGTCAGCTCGAAGGAGACGGAGAGCGTCAGCTCCCGAGCCTTGACCGGCGGCCGCTCCCCGCCCCGGCACGAGACGAGGCCGAGCAGGAGACCCGCGGCGAGAGGGAAGACTGTGGGGCGCATGGGGGGCGCCCTAGCCTACTCCTAGGGAACCCAGGCGTAGCCGACCTTCGCGAAGAACGTGCGGCTCTCGCGCGTCAGGTCGATGTGCTCGTCGCCGCGCGCGGAGTCGGAGTACCCGAGGAAGACCACCGTCTGCGGGTTCAGCTTGTAGCTCGCGAGGAGCTGCGTGAACGCGCGCTTCGTGCGGGCGTCGACCGCCTCGAGGTAGAGCGCCGGGTTCCTCTCGATGTCCGTGAGCTGCAGCGTGGCGCGCACGAGGAAGCGCGTGTCGAAGCACCAGGTGACGCCGAGCTGCGTGAGGTTCGCGGTGAAGAGCCGGCCCCGCGGAACGTCGAGCCGGCTGAGCGTGTGGTCGACTTGGAGCTTCAGGTGCTTCCCGGGCGTGAACGTGACGATGGGGCGCAGGAAGAGCCGCGTGCCGAGCTGCGTGTTGGCGAAATCGACCTGGTCGCCGAACGCCGCGTCCAGCTCCAGCGACACCATCGCCAGGGGCTTGATCTCGAGGTACGACCAGCCGAAGTTCTCG
>CAZXSG010001099.1:0-2006 GCA_964643185.1 uncultured Holophagales bacterium | reverse complement strand
GGGGAAGGGGCCCGGTCCGCGTTCGGGAACTTCTGCCCAGGGGGGCGGCGCGGAGGACCTGTTCAGCCCCGGCCTCGCGGCCGGCGAGGGCCTCCGGCCCCACGATACGCCGCGGCTGCACAAGGACGGCCGCTGCGTGCAGGTGTCCCTCCCCGTCTCTCCCATCCTGGACGAGACCGGCCGCGTCGTGGGGGCCTCGAAGATCGCGCGGGACGTGACGGACCGCAAGAAGTCGGAGCTCGCCCTCAAGGAGAGCGAGCGGCTGCTGCGCTTCGTGATGGACTCGATGCCGCAGAAGATCGTCACCACCGGGCCCAAGGGGGATGTCGACTACCTCAACCCACAGTGGTCGGAGTTCACCGGGCTGCCGTTCGACGAGGTCAAGGGCGGGGGCTGGACCCGCTTCCTGCACCCGGACGACGCGGAGGAAACGACGCGGCTCTGGAGGAAGTCCCTCTCCACGGGCGAGCCCTGCCGCATCGAGCACCGCTTCCGGCGGGCCGACGGCGAGTACCGCTGGCATCTCAGCCGGACGCTGCCGATGCGGGATGCCGCGGGGCGCATCCGCATGTGGGTGGGCTCGAGCACCGAGATCCACGAGCAGCGGCAGACGGCGAACCAGCTCCGGCAGCTGGCCGCGGACCTCTCCGAGGCCGATAGCCGCAAGAACGAGTTCCTCGCGATGCTGGCCCACGAGCTGCGGAACCCGCTCGCGCCCATCCGCAACGCCCTGCAGATCCTGCGGCTCACCAAGGGCGGCACGGCCGCGACGCAGGCGGCCTCACTGATGATGGAACGGCAGATGGTGCAGCTCGTGCGCCTCGTGGACGACCTCCTCGACGTGAGCCGCATCAGCCGGGGCCGCATCGATCTCCGCAAGGAGACCATTGACCTCGCGTCCACGGTGCTTCAGGCGGTCGAGGCGGCCCGCTCGGTCACGTCGTGCCTCGGGATCGATCTGAACGTCACGCTGCCTCTCGACGCGGTCTCCCTCCAGGCCGACCCCGTGCGGCTCGCGCAGGTGATTGGCAACCTCCTCAACAACGCCTGCAAGTTCACCGACAGTGGCGGACACATTTCACTGTCGGTCGAGCGGGAGGCGGACGAGGTACTCATCCGGGTGAGCGACACGGGGATCGGCATCGCGAAGAGCCTGCTCCCTCGCGTCTTCGACATGTTCATGCAGATCGATACGTCTCTCGAGCGGTCGCGCAGCGGTCTGGGCATCGGCCTCACGCTCGTGAGGAGCCTCGTCGAGATGCACGGCGGCACCGTGGAGGCATTCAGCGCCGGCCCCGGCCAGGGAAGTGAATTTCTCGTCCGCCTGCCGATCCCGGGAGGCTCCGGAGCTTCTGTGCCGCCCGGGCAACGGGACTCGAGCGCTGCGATCCGGCGGATCCTGGTGGTGGACGACAACCGGGACGCGGCTTCGTCTCTCGCCGAGCTCCTGGCTCTCACCGGCAACGAGACGAGCGTCGCCCACGACGGGCTCGAGGCGGTGGAGGCGGCCGCGGCCACACGGCCCGACGTGATCCTGATGGACATCGGCCTGCCCAAGCTGAACGGATACGAAGCCGCCCGCCGCGTGCGGGAGCTGCCTTTCGGAAGGGAGATCGTTCTCGTCGCCCTCACCGGCTGGGGCCACGAGGAGGACCGCCGCAAGTCCCGGGAGGCGGGCTTCGACGGGCACGTGGTCAAGCCCGTCGACTACCAGACCCTGATGAGGCTCCTGGCCGAGCTGCTGCCCACGAAGAGCTGACGCGCCTTGCCGTTCGTCGACGGCTCGGCGCTGCTGGAAAGCAGAAGGGAGCCCTGCGGCTCCCTTCTCGTGAATGGCGGATCGGCCGGATATCCCGGCCGGCCTTCTAGCGGCGGCCGCGGGCCCGTTCCCACGCGTCGCGCACGGCGTGCTTGGCTTCCTGCCAGGCCGTGGTGTGGTTGCGGGCCGCCCAGCGGGTCTCGAGCTCGCGCTCGTGCTCGTCGAACGTCTTCACGTCGGGCGATTC
>CAZXSG010001098.1:0-2007 GCA_964643185.1 uncultured Holophagales bacterium | reverse complement strand
GCCGTGCGGGTCGCGCTCCTCATCGCGGGGAACGTGGCCGGCAGCGCCACCGTGGCGAGCCTCCTCCCGGGCGGGATCCCGGCGGGCTCGTGGGGCCTCGTCCACGTGCCGTTCGCGACGCTCGGTGTGAACGCCGGAGTCATCGATGGTGTGTGGCTCCAGGACGACACGGGCGGCAACCAGAGCGTCGTGTACGTCGACGACGTGCGGTGGATCGAGCGGACGGGCCTGCCGCCTCCGCCGACGAGCGTGACGATCACCGTGGACCACGGCGCGAACCGCCGCGCGATCGACCCGCGAATCTACGGAGTCAACTTCGGCACGACGGCTCAAGCGAATGCGATGCACTGGCCCGTGCGGCGCTGGGGCGGCAACTCCACGACGCGCTATTCGTGGGAGCACGACATCGCCAACACCGCGAGCGACTGGTTCTTCTACAACGTCGAGCGCGACAACCCCGATCCGGGCGACCTCCCGAACAACTCCTCGGCCGACCGCTTCGTGCACGACACGAAGCTCTCCGGCGGCGAGACGCTGCTCACGATTCCCACCATCGGCTGGACGCCCATCGACCGGCAGCGGCGCTGGGGCTTCTCGGTCGCGGACTACGGCGCCCAGACGGAAACGGAATGCACGCGCACGGGCGGCGCGTTCTGGTGCCAGCCCGACGCGGGCAACGGCATCGCCGCAAACGGCACGCCCATCGTGGGGAACGACCCGCTCGACACCTCGCGCGTCATCGGGCCTTCGTTCGTCACCGCCTGGATGCAGCACCTCGCCGCGCGCGTGGGAACCGCGGCGAACGGCGGCGTGCGCCTCTACGCGCTCGACAACGAGATCATGCTGTGGAACTCGACGCACCGCGACGTGCATCCCGCGCCCGTGACGTACGACGAGCTGTGGACGCGCACGGTGGCCTACGCCACGGCCATCAAGCAGCAGGACCCCGCGGCGCAGGTGATGGGCCCCGTCACCTGGGGCTGGTGCGACCTCTTCACCTCGGCCGCCGACGTCACCGCGCAGAACTGTGTGAGCGGGCCCGACCGCACGGCGCACGAGGGGCTGCCCATCGTCGAGTGGTATCTCAAGAAGGTCACGGAGCACCAGCAGCAGACGGGCCTGAAGCTCGTGGACTGGCTGGACATTCACTACTACCCGCAGGCGAACGGCGTGGCGCTGTCCGACGACGAGAGCGCGGCCACCGCGGCGCTCCGTCTCCGCAGCATCAAGAGCCTCTACGACCCGGCGTATCAGGACGAGTCCTGGATCCCGAACGCCGTGCGCCTCATCCCGCGCGTCAAGGAATGGATCGCGGCCCGCGCGCCGGGCACGAAGCTCGCCATCACCGAGTACTCCTGGGGCAACGACGCCGGCCCCAGCTCGGCGCTCGCGCAGGCCGAGGTCCTCGCGGTGTTCGGCCGCGAGGGCGTGGATCTCGCGACGCGCTGGGTGTCGCCCGAGGCCAACACGCGCGTGGAAGACGCGTTCAAGCTGTTCCTCAGCTACGACGGCGCGGGCGCCAAGGTCCTCGGCGAGAGCGTCCTCGCGACCACGTCGGACGTCGACGCCGTGGGCTCCTACGCCGTGCGGGGCACGACGAATCTGTTCCTTCTGCTGTTCAACAAGGCGACCTCCGTGAAGGACGCCGTCGTGTCGATCACGGGCGGCCCGACGGCTGCGGGGAACCTCTACCGCTTCGATCCTTCGAACCGCATCGGAGCTGCCGGCACGGCGGCGTTCGTGGCGGGCGCCGCGACGCTGACGCTCCCGGCCCGCTCGGCCACGCTCGTGGTGCTGCCGTTCTCGGGCGGGCTGCCCGCGCCGGCGGTCTCGAACGTCGCCCCGTCCTGCGCGTCGACCGTGGGGGGCCGGACGATCACGATATCGGGTTCGGGCTTCCAGGCCGGAGCGACCGTGACGCTCGCGGGCACGGCCGCGACGTTCACGAACGTGACGCCCACGGCGCTGACGGCCACGGTCGGGGCGCGGACCGCTTCGGCCGCGACC
>CAZXSG010001097.1:0-2007 GCA_964643185.1 uncultured Holophagales bacterium | reverse complement strand
GGCCGGCCTCCCCGAAGCGTGAGGTTCTGCGGCTTTCCGGGCGTCAGGAGCCGGCGCTTCGTGCGGTCGTTCGCGTGGCTCGCGCGCGCGAGGACGTACGTCAGAAACACGTACTGGCCTTCAGACGTCTGCTCGTAGAGCTCGAGAGAGAGGTCCACGTCCTTCCGGTTCGTCACGAAGCGGAGATCGGCCGAGAGGAGCCCGCTGATCTCGAGCGGCTCCGCGAGCGGTTCCGTGCTGAACGCGAAGCCGTTCGTGGGGTCGATCTCCTTTTCCACGAGCTGCAGCGGCTGGGTGAACTTCAGGAGCTCCCGTTCGGTCAGATCGGCCTTCACGCTGAGGGCCATGTTCTTCGCCGGCCGCTCGGGCGAGAGGGTTTGGCCGTCTGCGCCGAGGTACAGAGCGAGATCCCGCGACCTCATGGCCGCGAGCGACGGCGCGTGCTTCCAGGTATTCGCGGTCATGACCTGATAGTTGATGCGGTCCCTCAGGATCGCGGGCCGCGGCGCGCCCTTCAGCACGTGGTTCAGCCACTCGTACCGGAGCGCCTCGATGTCGATGCGCGCGACGGGGTCGATCGTGTACCCCGAGAGCGTGTCCACCGAGCGCCGCTGCGCGCCGATGTGGTCCCAGGGGCCGATGAGGAGCGTATGGTCGGCCTTCTTCGCGCGCTTCACGTGCTCCTGGTAGTAATAGAGGGCGCTGATGTTGCAACCGTCGAAGTAGCCCGTCGTGGTGAGGACCGGAAGGTCGATCTTCGCGAACTCGTCGCCGTAGGGAATCATGGACTGCCAGTACGCGTCGTACGACGGATGGCTCAGCCAGCGGTTCCAGAGCGCAATGGCCGCGGGCGCTGGTTTGGTGTCGAATGAGGGGAGCGACCGGTACGGCTTTCCACTGTTCCAGAGCGCCCAGTCCAGGCCGTTCCAGCGGCCGTCGGCGTAGTCGGCCTCGTCGAGGCCCTTGGTGTTCGTGACGTAGGGCAGCCAGCGGTAGAGGCCGCTCAGGAAGACGTTGCCTTCCATGGGGACGTCGATGCCCGGGGCCACAGGAACGGACGGCATGATCGTCTTCAGGGCGGGATGCCGGTACTTGGCCGCGGCCCACTGTGTGAACCCCTCGTAGCTGCCGCCGAACATCCCCACGCGGCCGTCGCTCCAGGGCTGTTTGCTGATCCAGTCGATCACGTCCGTCGCGTCGGCGCCGTCGTGCTCGTAGGGAACCGGATCGTTCGGGCTGCGGCCCTTGCCGCGGGTGTTGGCACAAACGCCCGCGTAGCCGTTCGCTGCCGAGCGCTTGGCTTCGACGAGGTTGCCGTCCCTGGCGTAAATGGTGAAGTTGAACGCCGTGGGCAGACGGCCCGCAGCGCCGCGGGGGCGCACGACGAGCGCGGCGACCTGAGCACCGTCGCGCGTCTTCAGCAGCAGGTCCTTCTCGATCACGAAACGGCGCGCGTCGTCTTCTGCCACGACGGGGCCCGCGAACGGCTGGAGCTTCGTGGCGATCTCGAGCCGCTGGGTGGCCCGTAGGAGCGGCAGGACCTGGGCCAGGCTCAGAACCTGGGCTTCGGGCAACGCCTTGCGTGCGCGCTCGAGGTCCTGCTTCGCGGCGTCGAGATCGAACGTCAGGGCGCGCGCCGCGACCTCGACGGCCGTGCGGTCGTCGAGCCGCGCGACCGCTTCGCGGAGTTGCTTCGAGAGGGCCTCGGGCGATCCGCCCCCCGCCGCGCCGCGCCTCGCCTCGGCGTAAACCTCCTCGGCGAAGAACGTGGCGCCCACGACACCGGGGTTCGTGTCCTTCCTCTGTCCCCGCAGCGCGCGAAGCTCCCGGATCGCCGAGACAGCGAGGGCGTCGTCGCTTGCGGCCAGCCGCAGGCGGATCACGGTGTCGAGGTAGCGCTCCCGGTCCGGTTCCGCGTAGCCCTCCAGCGCCTCGCGGGCGAATGCCGGAAGGGCGCCAGCGAGCTGCGCGGGGTCGGCGGCGGGGGCCCGGGGCAGCTCGGCCGCG
>CAZXSG010001096.1:0-2009 GCA_964643185.1 uncultured Holophagales bacterium | reverse complement strand
GTTCACGGCGCCCTCGGGTCCCATCACCGCGATCTCGGCCGACGGGAACGCGAAGTTGAAATCGGTGCGCAGGTGTTTGGACGACATCACGCAGTACGCGCCGCCGTAGGCCTTGCGCGTGATCACGGTGACCTTGGGAACGGTCGCCTCGGCGTAGGCGTAGAGGAGCTTGGCCCCGTGCCGGATGATTCCCCCGAACTCCTGCTGCGTGCCCGGTAGGAAGCCCGGCACGTCCTCGAACGTCACGAGGGGCACGTTGAACGCGTCGCAGAAACGCACGAAGCGCGCGCCCTTGGTGGACGCGTCGATGTCGAGGACGCCGGCCAGGTGGTCCGGCTGGTTCGCCACGATGCCCACCGGCCGGCCGCCGAGCCGCGCGAAGCCCACGACGATGTTCTTCGCCCAGCCCTCGTGGATCTCGAAGAAGTCCCCGTCGTCGACGATCTTCCGGATCAGCGTCGTCATGTCGTAGGGCTGGTTCGGCGACTCGGGGATGAAGCGGTCGAGGTCGGCGTCCTCGCGGTCCACGGGATCCGTCGGGGTGCGGCGCGGCGGATCCTGCCGGTTGTTGAGCGGCAGGAAGGAGAGGAGCCGGCGGATGCGGAGCAGGCAGTCCGCGTCGTTGTCGGCCACCACGTGCGCGACGCCCGAGATGCTCGCGTGCGTGTCGGCCCCGCCCAGCGTCTCCTTGGTGACGTCCTCCATCGTGACGGTCTTGATGACGTCGGGCCCGGTGACGAACATCGAGCTCGTGCCGCGCACCATGAGGATGAAGTCGGTGATCGCGGGTGAGTACACGGCGCCGCCCGCGCAGGGGCCGAGGATCGCGCTGATCTGCGGGATGACGCCCGAGGCGAGCGTGTTGCGCAGGAAGATGTCGGCGTAGCCCGCGAGCGACGCGACGCCTTCCTGGATGCGCGCGCCGCCCGAGTCGTTGAGTCCGATCACGGGCGCGCCCACCTTCATGGCGAGGTCCATGAGCTTCACGATCTTGGCGGCGTTCGTCTCGCTGAGCGAGCCCCCGAAGACCGTGAAGTCCTGCGCGAAGACGAAGGCGGGACGTCCCTCCACGCGGATCGAGCCCGCGACGACGCCGTCGCCGGGAATCTCCGTCGACGGGTCGTCCATGCCGAAATCGCGGCAGCGGTGGACGACGAAGGGATCGATCTCCTCGAACGTGCCCGGATCCGCGAGGAGCTCGACCCGTTCTCTGGCCGAGAGCTTTCCGGCCTTGTGCTGGCGGGCGACGCGATCGGGGCCGCCCCCGGCCCGGGCGCGTGCCCGGAGCGCCTCGAGATGCTCGAGCCGCGCCTCGATGGATCTCAAATTCTCAACCTCCGGGCCGGTGCGCAGGGCGGAACGCCCGGAGCCACAGCTCGTCCCTCAAAGCGGGATCTTCTTCTTGTCCGCGAGCAGCTTCTTGGCCTTCCGGAACATCTCGGAATGGTCGGCGCCCGCACCGCGGATGGCGGCGGCGTTCTGAGCGAGGAGCGCCTTCACCTCGTCGTCGAGCTGGCGCTCGCGGTCGCGGTCGAACGCGAGCACGGCGGCCACCGCGCGACGGACCTCCGCCGGCGATTGCGACGAGACGGCGCCCTCGGCGAGGAGCCGCCGCGCGACGAAGGCCGCTTGCGCATCGAGGCGTGTATCCGAAAGAGCCATGTGCGGCCGGAGGATATCGGAAGGCCGGTCCGCCGCAACCACTACAATCCGCCGCCTTGTGAAAGGCATCGCGGAGCCGCACCAAGAGCTCGGGGAGGACGCGGCCGAAGCGGTCCGCCTCGTGGCCGGAATGCTGCGCCGGGGCGAGTCGGGTGAAGCCCTCCGTGAGCGCCGCACCGTGGAGTCCTGGACGGCCAACGAGGCGGGCCTGCTCTCCCCCGCGACGTACGAGGAGGCGGGCACGGCCGTCCGCGTGCGGCGGGAACGCGAGTCGCTTCTCGTCGCGCGGCCCGGCGTCGGCCCCGCCGCGCTCCGCGAGGCCATGCGCGACGCCGCCCGCCGGGCCG
>CAZXSG010001095.1:0-2012 GCA_964643185.1 uncultured Holophagales bacterium | reverse complement strand
CCACCGGGAAGGACGCCTCGTTCGTGACCACGGCCGTCGAGAAGATGGTGGCCGGCGTCCTGGACGCCCCGGCGCTCTCCGAAAGGCTCAAGGGCACGAAGACGCCGCTCCTCGTGCTCGTGGGCGAGAAGGATCCGCTCTCCCCGCCCGGCGACGCCCGCAGGCTTCTCGGCTCGAGACCCGATGCCCACTTCGTGGAGCTGCGCGGGCTCGGGCACTACCCGCAGATCGAGGATCCCGAGCGGGTCGCGAAAGAGATATCGGGTTTTATGAAGTGAGGGTTGCGCGCCCCCAGGATCAAATTTTGAAGGCCGCGGGGAGGCGGCCCTCGAGGGCGCTCCGCTGCGCGTCGAAGAGCGCGGAGAGGCCCGTGCGGGCCGAGCCCAGGAGCGCCGACAGCTCCTCTTCCGAGAAGGCCCCCTTCTCGGCCGTGCCCTGGACCTCCACGAACCGGCCCTCGGACGTCCCCACGACGTTGAGGTCGACGTCGGCGCTGGAATCCTCGGCGTAGTCGAGATCCAGGATCGGCGTCCTCACGTCGGCGCCGGGGACCCGCGCGGCGAGGCCCACCGAGACGGCCGCAACGCAGCCCACGAACGGGTTCCCGCGCACGTTGTTGGCTGCCGAGAGCTTCGCCAGAGCCAGGGCGAGAGCCACGAAGCCCCCGGTCACCGAAGCGCAGCGCGTGCCGGCGTCGGCCTCGAGGACGTCGCAGTCGAGCGTGATGGTGTGCTCGGGGAAGGCCTGCCGGTTCACGGCTCCGCGGAGCGCGCGGCCCACGAGCCGCTGGATCTCGAGCGTGCGTCCCGACTGCTTGCCGCGGGCCGCCTCGCGGGGCGTGCGGTCCTTCGTGGCGCGAGGCAGCATGCCGTACTCGGCCGTGACCCAGCCCTCGCCCGTGTCCCTCAGGAACGGCGGCACCCGCGACTCGATGGACGCGGTGATGAAAACCTTGGTGCGGCCCAGCGTGTAGAGGCAGGAGCCCTCGGCCCAGCTCACGACGTCGCACTCGATTTTCACGGGCCGGAGGTCTGCGGGGGCGCGGCCGTCGGAACGGCGGAGATCACTCGACATCACCGGGGATCCTAAGGCAGGTCGACGAGCTCGAGGACTGCGGCCTCGCGGCCCAGGAAGCGCCCGGCCACCCGGCCGAGCCGCGCGGAGGCGTCGGTCACGAGGAGGTGCGTCTCCCCGTGCTCCTCGCCGGTTGGCGCCCAGGAGCCCTCGGGTAGCAGGGTCACGAGGGTCGCCGCGGCCTCCGCGGCGGAATCCACGAGGATCGTTCCCGCGGGCAGGGCCCGCGCGATGGTGGCCGCGAGGAGCGGATAGTGCGTGCAGCCCAGCACGACGACGCGCGCGCCGGAGGCCGCGACGGGCTCGAGATACCGCTTCGCGGCCGCGTCGGCGACCTCGTTGTCGGTCCAGCCCTCCTCGGCGAGCGGCACGAAGAGCGGGCACGCCACGTGGAGCACCTCGCGCCCCGGCTCGAGCGTGCGAATCGCCCGGCCATACGCGTCGGACGCGACGGTCGCCTCCGTGGCGAGGACGGCGATGGGGGATTGGGTTCCCTTCGCCGCACGCACGGCCGCGCGCGCGCCGGGCTCGACGACGCCGATCACGGGCACGGGCGACAGCGCGATCATCTCCTCGAGCGCGAGGGACGACGCCGTGTTGCAGGCCACGACGACGGCCTTCACGCCGCGCGAGAGGAGGAAGGCCACCGCGCGCGTCGAGTAGCGCTTCACGGTCTCGGGCGACTTGGTGCCGTAGGGCAGGCGGGCGGTGTCCCCCAGATACAGCAAGTCTTCGTGCGGAAAGCGGCGCGCCACGGCGTCGAGCACCGTGAGGCCGCCGACCCCCGAGTCGAAGAGGCCGATGGGGCGCGGGTCGCTCACACTGAGTCTCCGACCGCCGTATTCACGGGACGCGGCGTCTTCGTCGGCCCCGGCGTCTTCGTGGGACGCGGCGTGAGGGTCGGTGTGGGAGGAGCCGGAACCGCCGGCTCCGCGGAG
>CAZXSG010001094.1:0-2016 GCA_964643185.1 uncultured Holophagales bacterium | reverse complement strand
CTGGCCGAAGCCGAGGCCCGCGTGCACGGCGCGAGCCCGAACACCGTGCACTTCCACGAGGTCGGCGCGACGGATTCGCTCGTCGACTTCGCGCTTGCCGGGTACGTGCTCGACAAGCTCTCGGTGCGCATCGAGGCCTCGCCGCTCCGGGCCGGGCGTGGCTTCGTGCGCATGCGGCACGGCACCTGGCCCGTGCCCGCGCCGGGCACCGCCGAGATCCTCCGCGAAGGTGAGATCCCCCTTCGGAGCCTGCCGGAAGACTTCCCGTGGGAGAACGCCGAGCTCACGACGCCGACGGGCGCCTGCATCGCGCGGCGGGCCGATTCCTTCGGAGACCTCCCCGAGGGCACGCCCATCGCGATCGGCCTGGGCGCGGGCTTCCGCGACATCCCCGGCTATCCCAACGTCACACGGCTCGTGCTCGTGGAACGGCCGCCTGCGCAGCAGGCGCGGCCGCCTGCGCAGCAGGCGCACGTCGCACCGGCCGCACCGGCCGTGTCCCCGGACGCCGTGCAGACCGCGGCTCCGGTTCAGAACGCTCTCTCGACGACCCGCTTCGACACCGACGTCGTCGCGCTCCTCGAGACGTTCATCGACGACCTCCCGGGCAACCTCCTCGCCGAGGCCTGCGAGGCCGCGCTGGAGGCCGGGGCGCTCGAGGTGGCCACCAGCACCGTGACGCTCCGCAAGGGCCGCATCGGCTACCGCGTGGAGCTCATCGCGCCCCTCGAGAAGGCCGAGGCGGTGGCCGCCGTGGTGCTCGGCCGCACGACGGCGATCGGCCTCCGGATCCGCGAAACGACGCGCTGGAAGCTCTGGCGCACCGAGGCCATGACGCCAGACGGGCTTGTCGCCAAGCTCTCGCGCGATTCCGAAGGCCGCATCGCGCGGCTCGTCCCCGAGACCTACGCGGCCGTGGAGCGCGCGCGGGCGGAGGGCCGTGCCCCCATGGCCCTCTTCCGCATCGACGACAGGAGCTCCAAGTGACCGGGCTGCCCGAACGCCCCCGGGTGCGGATCACGAACACCGCCCACTTCAGCGCCGCGCATCGCCTGCACAACGACGCGCGCGACGACGAGTGGAACCGGCGCATCTTCGACAAGTGCAACAACCCCTACGGCCACGGCCACACCTATGCGCTCGAGGTCACGGTGGAGGGGGAGATCGACCCGGAGAAGGGCTGGATCCTGGACTTCAAGGACCTCAAGCGCATCGTCTCGGAGAAGGTCGTCTCGGTCTGCGACATGCGCAACCTCAACACCGACGTGCCGTTCCTCGCGGGGGTCATCCCGACGGCCGAGAACATTGCCGTGAAGGTGTGGGACGAGCTCGCGCCCGCGGTGCCTTCGGGCGCCCGTCTCGTACGCATCGTGCTGCACGAGACCGAGCGCAACAAGGTGGTTTACAGCGGCCCTACCGGACTGCAGGGGATCCCGGCTTGAGGGCGCTCATCTCGAACGACGACGGCATCTTCGCTCCGGGCCTCGCCGCCCTCGAGCGGGCCGCCGCGGCCGCGGGCCTCGAGACCTACGTCGTCGCGCCCGACCGCGAGCAGAGCGCGTCGTCCCACGCGCTCACGATGCACCGGCCGCTCCGCGTGGTGAAGAAAGACGAGCGGCAGTGGACGGTGGATGGCACGCCGACCGACTGCATCAACCTCGCGCTCTGCTCGGTGCTCGCCAAGACGCCCCCGGATTTCGTGTTCTCGGGCATCAACTCCGGCCCGAACCTGGGCGACGACGTGACCTACTCGGGTACGGTCGCCTGCGCGTTCGAGGGGACGCTCCTCGGGGTGAAATCCATCGCGTTTTCGCTCGACTACGGGCCCGACCGCATCCCCTTCGACTACACGCTCGCCGAGGAGGTCGCCCGCGAGGTGATCCTCTATGCCATGGAGCATCCGCCGGCCGAGGACACGCTCTGGAACGTGAACATCCCCCACGGCAAGGCCAAGGGCATCAAGGCGACCCGCATGGGCCGGCGGCGCTACGGCGACAACGTGGTGGAGAAGATCGA
>CAZXSG010001093.1:0-2016 GCA_964643185.1 uncultured Holophagales bacterium | reverse complement strand
CTCCCCGCGATCCCCGATCGCTGCGATGCGGACGGCGTCACGTTCGTGGTCATGGAGCTCCTCGAGGGCGAAACTCTGAGGCAGAAGCTGGGCAGCGGCATTCCGCTCCCCCGGCGCAAGGCCGTCGCGTACGCACGCGAGATCGCGCTGGGCCTCTCGGCGGCGCACGAGAAGGGAATCGTCCACAGGGATCTGAAACCGGAGAACGTCTTCGTCACCCGCGACGAGAGAGTGAAGATTCTCGACTTCGGCCTCGCGAAGCGGACGGAAAAGCCCGACAGCCCCGCGAAAGGGCAGACGAGCGAATACCCCATCCCCCTGGAGACCAACCCCGGGATGGTCGTGGGGACTCCGTGCTACATGGCGCCGGAGCAGGTGCGCGCGCTGGCCGTCGACGGCCGCACCGACCTCTTCGCGCTGGGTGCCATCCTCTACGAGCTCCTCACGGGCAAGCGTGCCTTTCACGGGGATTCCGCTTTCGACACGATGACGGCCATTCTTCACGAGGAGCCCGCCGAGCTGTCGCGACCGAATCCCGGCATTCCGCCGAGCCTCGAGCGCATCGTGCGGCACTGTCTGGAGAAGAGCCCCGAGGCGCGCAGCCAGTCCGCGCACGACGTGGCGTTCGAGCTGGAGTCCTTCGCCGAGCTGTCGAGAGGCGAGCGTTCGATGGAGCCCGTCGCCCAACCCCTTGCCGAGACGGCTGCGGTTCCCGTCCCCGGCGGGCGTCGCCGGTTCACTCCCGCAGTGGTCGCGATCGCCACGCCCGCGATCGCCAGCCTGCTGTCCGTGGTTTTCCTCCAGGATCGCGCCGTGCCGCCACCCGCCGCCGCCGCTCGGCCGAAGGTCGCTGCCAAGAGTCTCGCCGTCCTCCCCTTCGAGAACCTCGGCGATCCGGAGGACGACTACTTCGCCGACGGCATCACCGACGCGGTCCGCGGCAAGCTGATCCGGGTGCAGGAACTCACGGTCATCGCGCGCGCCAGCTCGAATGGCTACCGCAAGACCCGCAAGACGCCGCGCGAGATCGGAGCCGAGCTCGGCGTACAGTACCTGCTCACGGGCACGGTGCGGGTCGTGACAGAGGCCGACGGCACGCGGCGGGTGCGGGTGAGCCCGGAGCTGAGCGTGGCCGACACCGCCGCTTCACGATGGACGGAGCCCTTCGACGCAACGCTGACAGACGTCTTCCGCGTACAGAGCGAGATCGCCGCACGCGTCGCACAGGCGCTCGACGTCGCTCTCTCCGCCGGCGCGAGGAGCCAGCTCGAAGAGAAACCGACGCAGAACCTCGCGGCCTACGAGGCCTACCTGCACGGTGAGGAAGCGTCGCTCGCGAAGGGAGCCACAGACGCGGCGAGCCTTCGAAAGGCCCTCGCGCACTACGAGCAGGCCGTGGCGCTCGACGCCTCGTTCCTCGAGGCCTGGTCCCGCATCGGCGCCATCTCGTCTCTCCTCTACGCCAACGGCACGCCGACCCCCGGCGGCGCGGCGCGCGCGCTGGAAGCCGCGCAGAGAGCCCTGTCGCTCGGGCCCGACCGCGCGGAGGGCCACCGCGCGCTGGCGGACTACTACCGGCTCGTACTCCGCGATCCGGCCCGATCTCTGCCTGAGCTCGAGCGGGCGACCCAGCTCTCTCGCGACTCGGAATACAGTGCGGCCACAGCCGGCACCGAGATGGCTCTCGGGCGGTGGCAGTCGGCCCTCGGTCACCTCGAGGAGGCGCTGCGCCTCGATCCCCGATCCGTGAACACGGCGCGGCGCATCGGCACGACGCAGATGTACCTGCGGAACCCGGTCGAAGCGCGGGCCGCGTGCGACCGCGCGCTCACGCTCGCACCCGCTCTGGATTCCCTCGAGCTGAAGGCGATGACGTACCTCTCGGAAGGCGATCTGCCCGGCGCCCGCGCTGTGATCGCGTCGGCACCGCGGGACATTCCGCCGACGACGCTCGTGGCCTACGTCGCGAACTTCTACGACCTCGTGTGGCTCCTCGACGGGCCCCAGCGCGACCTG
>CAZXSG010001092.1:0-2016 GCA_964643185.1 uncultured Holophagales bacterium | reverse complement strand
TGGTGCTCTTCGACCGTGCCTACTGGGAGACCCTCGTGAACTGGCAGTTCCTGGTGGACGAGGGCACGATCTCGCCTGAGGATCTCGAGCTCATCGAGTACGCGGAGTCGGCCTCGGAGGCGTGGGACAAGGTCCTGCGCTTCTACCAGCGCCCCGCGCCGAGGCAGAGATGAGATACGAGCTCGCGGACTCTCACGGGCACCTCACGATGGTCTTCGAAGGCGGCGACGCGCGAGGCCGCTCCCGTCCCGCGACGCCGGCCGAGCTGGCCCTGCTCCTTCGCCGCGCGCACGACGCGGGCGTCACTCGCATCCTGGTGCCGGGCACGACCCGCGAGGACGCTCCGCGAGCGGTCGAGATCGCCGAGAAGCACGACGGCGTCTACGCGGCCATCGGGCTCCACCCGCACGAGGCCAAGGACTTCGACGAGGACGAGGATCTCCGCCGCTTCGAGGAGCTCGCGAAATCGAAGAAGGTCGTCGCGATCGGCGAGATCGGCCTCGACTACCACTACGACCACTCCCCCCGGGACGTGCAGAAGAGGGTGCTCACCGCGCAGGTTCGCTTCGCGAAGGACAAGGGGCTCCCCGTCATCCTGCACAACCGAGAGAGCGAGGCGGAGCTGCTGCCGATTCTCGAGGCCGAATACGCCGGCGGTCCCGAAGCCCTCCGCGGGGTGTTCCATTCCTTCTGTGCCTCGAAGGAAACGGGGCAGCGGGCCATCGAGCTCGGCTACCTCGTGAGCTTCTCCGGGATGATCACGTTTCGCGCCGCCGAGAACGTGCGCCAGGCGGCCGCGGGCCTTCCGCTCGCCTCGATGCTCGTCGAGACGGACGCGCCCTATCTCGCGCCCGTGCCGCACCGCGGCAAGCCGAACGAGCCGTCGTACCTGCCGAAGACGGCGAAGACGCTGGCCGACGTCCTCGGAGTGAGCTTCGAGGAGGCCGCTCGCGCGACGACGGAAAACTTCAAGCGGCTCTTCCGGGTGTCCTGATGGCGCGTCTCTCGCGCAGGGACTTCGAAGCGCTCGTGGAGGAGGCTCTCCAGGAGCTTCCTCCGGAGTTCCAGAAGAAGCTCCACAACGTGGTGATCGGCGTCGAGGAGGAGCCTTCCGAGGAAGACTACGACCTCACGGACACGCCGGAGAACGCGGACCTCCTCGGTGTCTACCGGGGGCCGCTCGGAACTCAGCGGCACTTCGACGAGCTGCCCGTGCTCCCGCCCCAGATCGCGATCTTCCGGGGTCCCATCCTGCGCGCCACGTCGACGCGTCGTGAGGCGATCGACGAGATCAAGGACACCGTCGTCCACGAGCTCGGCCACTACTTCGGGCTCGAAGATCACGACATGGAGTACTAGAAAAAGAGAAAGCCCGGGTTTCCCCGGGCTTCCTGGATCCGAAGGTATGAACCCGATATCGGGTTCGTTCGACTAGCGGTTGCCGCCGCCGCCGGGACGGCCGCCGCGGAAGCCGCCGCCGCCACCGGGACGGGGGCCGCGGTCGTCGAACCTGCGGGGGCCACGGTCGCTGAAGCGGGGACGGTCGCCCTGGTCGGCGTTCTCGCCGCCCTCGGCTCCGGCCGCGGCCGCAACGAGACCGAGACGGTCCATGTCGGCCTGCGTCTCCTCGGGGGAGAGCGCCTGCCGGCGGGAGAGCTTGACCTTCCCGTTGACCGGGTCGATCGCGATGATCTTGACCTTCACCTTGTCACCCAGCTTGACGACGTCGGTCGTCTCGCGCACGCGGCCGGGCGCGAGCTCGGAGGTGTGGACGAGACCGTCGAGACCCGGGAGGATCTCGATGAACGCGCCGTACGGCTCGACGCGCTTCACGGTGCCCGTGTACTCCGTGCCGATCTCGGGCACGGTCGTGAGCTGGCGGATCGCGTCGAGGCACTTCTCGGCCGCGCCGAGGTCGGCCGAGGCCACCGTGACGGTGCCGTCGTCCTGCACGTCGATCTTGACCGAGTACTCCTTCTGGAGCGCGCGGATCGTCTTGCCGCCGGAGCCGATGAC
>CAZXSG010001091.1:0-2018 GCA_964643185.1 uncultured Holophagales bacterium | reverse complement strand
CCGGCGCCCGAGGACGGCACCGCCCTCGCGTTCCGCATCCACCCGACGACCCCGAGGCCGCTCGCGGTCTCCTTCGAGAGGCTCACGCCTCTCGCCGTCGCGACCGCACTCGCGCGCGTGAGCGCGACCGTGTTCGTGGGCGAGTCGGGGCTCCTGCGGACCTCGGTCGTCGCCGACGTGCTGTCCCGCGGCCGCGGGTCTCTGCGCTTCCGCATCCCGAAGGAGGCGCGGCTCCTCGCCGTGCGGGTGAACGAGGCACCGGCCGCGGCGTCCCGTCCCTCGCCGGAAATACTCGTCGTCCCGCTGCCCGGGAAGAGCGCCGAGGCCCGCATCGGGCTCCTTCTGGAGACCGACGGCTCACCCCTGGCGCCGGGCACGGCTCTCACCCTCGCGGCCACGGCGCCCGAAGAGCCGCTCGAGAGCTTCCTCTGGAACGTGGTGCTGCCGCCGGGCTTCGAGGTGAAGGAACCGGGCCGGCCACCGGCTCCCCGGCAACGGGACGCGGCGCGCGATCCGGCGCCGGCTCCAGGCGACGCCATCGCCTACGCCGTGCGCCTCGCGACCGAGGATGCCGCCCGGGCCCCCGAGGCCGCGTGGTCCCCCCGCACCGGGCTGCCGGATGCGCCCGCCGCCTTCACCACGGAGATCCGCGATTCGGGCGACACGCCGCCACCGCTCACGCTGACCGTCGTCGCGTCGCGAAAGGAGAAAGAGTCATGGTTCTGAGAAAGACGTCCGCTCGCGCGCTCGTGCTCCTGCTCACGGCGTATTCCGGCGTCGCGCCAGCCGATGACGAGATCGAAGGCGGCCTCGTGCGGCTCACGCGCGCGGCCTATGACTCGCTCAAGGACCGCGCCGAGGCGGTGGCGGAGGCTCCACCCGAGCGTCACCGCCCCGAGGTCCCGACGGCGATCTCCAAGGTGCAGTACGCGGTCACGGTGACGGCAACGGCCGTCGCGATGCGCCTCTCGTTCGACGCGGTGGTGCCCGCGGCCGGAACCCTCGGACACCTCGCCCTGCCGGGGGGTCTCGTGGAGGCGCTCGAGGACACGGGTCCCGCACCGGTTTCCCTTCTGAAGAGTGAAGGCGGCACCGGGCCCACGCTCCAGTTCCCGAAGGCCGGCACGTATCACGTCGCAGTTCGCCTCCTTCTCACCGAGCGGCAGATCGACGGCGCGCGGCGCATCGACCTGCCGTTCCTGCCCGCGGCCACGGGACGCCTCGTGCTCGAGCGCGCGTTTCCGGGCGCCCGCGTCCTCCTGGGCGGCCCCGACGTGCCCGACGAGTCGCTGCTCACGAGCCGGCCGGTGTCCGGCGGCAGCCGCCTCTTTCTCAGCGTGACGGTTCCGGGCCGCGTCCCGGAAACCCAGCCTCAGCCCGTGGTGGAGGTCGAGAGCGTCGATGTCGCGACGCCCCTGAGAGAGAGCCTCGTGGTGCGCACCGTCCACCGGCTCGTCATCTCCCGCGCGCCCCTCGCCCAAATCCGGCTCGCCGTACCGCGCGGCGCTCGGCTCCTCACCTCGGCCGGGCCCGGCGACGTCGCGGGAACGCTGGAGACGCCCGGCGAAGGCGACACCCCGGGGGTCCTCACGTTCCGGCCCGTGAAGGAGATGACGGGCGAGACGTTCGTGACCGCGCTCCTCTCGATTCCCCTCGGAGCCACCGAGGCGCGTATCGCGCCCGTGCTCGTGCAGGGGGCGTCCACGTCGCGGCGCTGGCTGCTCCTCGCCCCCTCGGCCGCCCGCGAGACGGAGGTTCCGCCTCAGGAAGGCTGGGTGCGCACCGACGTCGCCGACCTTCCGCCCCTCGCGCGCCCCTTCGCCGTGAACGCGACGCGCGCGTATCGGGCCGTCTCGGCGAGCCCGGCCACCGCCCGGGACCTCCGCGTCGCGTTCCCGCGCCGCGTGCTCGAGCCCAACGCCGAAACGCTCGTGACCGACGCCGTGCTCGAGACCGTGCTCGGCGAGGCCGGCACGCGCACCGACCGGCAGACCCTCACCGTGGAGACCCGGCGCCCG
>CAZXSG010001090.1:0-2022 GCA_964643185.1 uncultured Holophagales bacterium | reverse complement strand
GACTTCCGCTCGCCGGGCACCTCTCCGGAGCCGTCGAGTTCTTTCTCTACGACACGCCAAAGGTGCTGCTCCTCCTCGTGGCGGTCGTCTACGCGGTCGGAATCGTCCACACGTTCGTGACCCCCGAGCGGACGCGCGCGCTCCTCGCCGGCAGGCGGGAAGTGGCCGGCTACCCGCTCGCCGCGGCCCTCGGTGTGGTGACGCCGTTCTGCTCGTGCTCCGCCGTCCCGCTCTTCATCGGCTTCGTGACGGCGGGCGTCCCGCTCGGCGTGACGTTCACGTTCCTCGTCGCCGCGCCCATGGTGAACGAGGTCGCCCTCGTCCTGCTCCTTGGGCTCTTCGGCTGGCGCGTCGCGGGGCTGTACCTCGTGACGGGTCTTCTGGTCGCGACGATCGCCGGGGCCGTCATCGGCCGGCTCCGCATGGAGAGCTCGGTGGAGGACTGGGTGTTCCAGGCGCGGGCGACGTCGCAGCTCCCGGGGAGTACGCCGACCTGGGCCGAGAGTCTGGGCGAGGCGGCGCTTTCTGTGCGCGAGGTCGTCGGAAGGGTCTGGCTGTACCTCATCGCCGGCATCGCCGTCGGAGCCATCATCCACGGCTACGTACCGACTGGCTTCATGGCGTCGATCATGGGTCGCGACGCGTGGTGGTCCGTGCCGCTGGCCGTCCTCATCGGCATCCCGATCTACTCGAACGCGGCGGGCGTCGTGCCGGTCGTGCAGGCGCTGCTCGCGAAGGGGGCGGCGCTCGGGACCGTGCTCGCTTTCATGATGGCCGTGATCGGACTGTCGCTCCCCGAGACGATCCTCCTGCGCAAGGTCCTGAAACGCCGGCTCATCGCCGTGTTCATCGCAGTCGTCGGCACCGGGATCCTCCTCGTGGGCTACCTGTTCAACCTGATCCTCTGATCCGGGAAATTCTCTGGTCGCACCAAATGGAGGACCCATGACAGACAACGTACGGAAGATCGAGGTTCTCGGACCCGGCTGCAATCGCTGTAAGGAGACGTACCGCATCGTTCAGGAGGTGGTTGCCCAGTCGGGCATGGCTGCCGACGTGACGAAGGACGAATCCCTCGAGCGAATGGTCGCGCTCGGCCTCCTCGCGACCCCCGGAGTCGTCGTGGACGGAGTCGTGGTGCTGTCGGGCCGCGTGCCGAAGCCGGGCGACGTCCGGAAGCTCCTGGGGCTCGCCCCCGAGCCCTGAAAGTCACGAGGCCGGAGGGCAGCCCGCGTCGCCTCCGCAGCTCCCGCCGTTCTCGGACCGGGAGCGGAACCCCGCGATCCCCCCGCGGCGATCGAAGTCGACCTCGCAGCACCGCAGAAAGACCACGGGGCGCCCAGGAAGTACCCTTAGAAGGGCACGGCGAGCTGATAAGTGCCGTCGTTCGAGACGTTGTTCACCTCGACGGCATAGCAGACGGCGTTGCCGTTGGTCTGAATGTTGATTCCGCCGTTCGTGACGGGCACGTTCACGCCGTACTGGCCCCAGCCGTACCCGGCGAGCTGGAAGCTCGACGGCTGGCCGATGAGGTTGTAGTCTCTGTCGTAGACGCTGAACGTGATCGTCTGCGGGCCGGACGTATTGCTCGCACAGCCGACATTCGTGCGGAAATTGGAGTTGACGGAGATTCCCACGACGAAGCCCGGGCGACTCGCGGTGATCGCACCGAGATCATCGGCGAACTGAACGGACGTTGTGTAGCGCGCGTTGCCGGTATCGACGTACACCTGGGCGCTCACGATGAACAGATATTCCCCGTTCCTGCTGTCGAGGTCGATCGCGCCGGCGCCGGCGTAATTGAACACGTCGGCGAGGATGTTGTCGAACGTGACGGTTTCGTTGGCACGGATGGGGATCGATCGCACGACGATCTCGCCGGTCTGATCGCTGAGCCCGGCGCGAATCGAGTAGTCGAATCTCGACGCGTTGAAGATGCTCACCTTCGTCTTGTAAACCGATCCGAACTGGCCGTTCACGTTCGCCGACGTGGGAAGAAGGAGATGAGAGACGGCGCCGACG
>CAZXSG010001089.1:0-2043 GCA_964643185.1 uncultured Holophagales bacterium | reverse complement strand
GATATGGCCGATATGAACGATCATCAGGCGCTTGAGGCCGCGGCGTTCGCGTTCACGGAGGACCGCCTTTCGGTGGTGACGGTAGAGCCCACCTCCCACGGCGCTGGCCCCACGGAGCCGGCGTGATCAGCGTGAAAAGGACGCCTCCGCCACTCGCCGACGTCGCTCCCTTCGCTCCGCCCCCGTTCGAGGGCCAGCGGCTCGCCAACGGGCTGACCCTGCGCGCCTCCCGGTTCGGCAAGCGGCCCACCGCCGCGGTCTCGATCGTCTTTCCCGGAGCGGGCTCCGCGGCCGACCCGGAAGGCGAAGAGGGCACGGCCGATCTGGCCGCCGAGAGCTTCCTTTCGGGCACGAGCCGGCTCTCCTCCAGGGAGCTCGCCGAGACCATCGACGACCTCGCGGCCGTGCTCGACGTCAGCGCGGGAACGGACTCCGCCGTCGCGCGGCTCTTCATTCTCGAGAAAGATCTCGACGAGGGTCTCGCGCTCCTCGCCGAGATCCTGAGCACACCCTCGTTTCCCGAGGACGAGGTCGAGAAGACCAAGCGTCGCTTCCACGACACCATCGTCGAACAGCGCTCGGAGCCCGACTTCCTGGCCCGGGAACGGCTGCTCGACCGGCTGTACCCCGAGCACCCGTACGGACGCATCTCGCCCAGCGAGGCGAGCCTCGCCCGGCTCTCGCGCGACTCCGTCGCGCGGTTCGTCGAGCAGCGCTACGATCTCTCCGCGGCGACACTCGTCCTCTCCGGCGCGGCCGGCCCCGAACGCCTCCTCCGGGCGGCGGAGCGCGCGTTTTCCGGCGCGCGCGCCCACCCTGCGGCCCGGGGGTACGAGCCCGCGGCCCCCACGCGGATCACGGGATTTTCCGTGCATCTCGTGAACCGCCCCGGCTCGGTGCAGACGAACCTCCTCTTCGCGCGGCCGGCTCTCAGGCGCACCGATGCCGACTTCCCGGCGGCGGTCGTCGCGAACCAGGCCCTCGGCGGTGGCGCCTCGTCGCGCCTCTTCAGCGTGCTCCGCGAGGAGCGCGGGCTCACCTACGGCGCGTTCTCGTCGCTCTCGCCGCGCCGGCTCTCGGGGCACTTCGGAGCCTCCATCGACACCCGCACCGAGGTCACACAAGAGGCGGTCTCGGGGCTCCTCGATCTCGTGCGCGCGTTCGCCGAGAACGGCCCCACCGTCGAGGAGCACGAGAGGGCGCGCCGGTTCCTGACGGGCTCTTTCGTGCTCTCCCGCGAGACGCCCGGCTCTCTCGTGTCGGACGAGATCCTGCGGCTGCTCCACGGGCTCCCGGAGGACGACATCGCGACGTTCCGCGAGCGGCTCGCCGCCGTCACCCGCGAGCAGGCCACCGAGGCCGCGCGCCTGCATTTCGACCCGTCGGTCGGCGTCCTCGCCACCGTGGGCGACGCGTCGGCCATCCGTCCGATCCTCGAGCGCTTCGGCGAGACGACGCTCTGGGACGCCGACGGCCCGTTGCGGTAGGGGGAAGCTCTATCGGGTGGGGGGGCTGGTGGGATCGAGCAACCCCCAGGATCAAATCAGTCCAAGCCTGCCTCCACAGCTGAGGTGAGGGCGAACCGTTCCCGCCGGGCTTCCAGCGTACGGCGTATGCGCGTGCGGAACGTGAGCACCTCGAGCTGACGGAGGCGCACGGCCTCACCCTTGCGGCGTCGCTGCTGGTTGCGCGCCACCGCGAGGAGCAGCGCGCTCCTCGTGTATTCGCGCCGCTCGTCGGCCCGGCCGAAGCTCTTCTCGAAGCGCCGGCGCCAGGGCACGGAGAGGAGCGCCACGTGATCCTCGGGAAGGAGACCCAGGGCCACCTCCTCCCTCAGCTCGCGGCGCACGCGCGCGAACTCGAGGAGCGCCGCGGGGAGGAAGGCAAGGAGCGCCACTGCGAGGAACGCTCCTCCCAGCAGCGCGTGCTCGCGGGGCGCTGCGGCCCGATCGAGGAACACGCCGCCGAGCGCCGCGACGCCGGTGGGCAGGAGGACGGCGCCCGCCACGCCGCATCCGCGCCGCCAGCCGGCCTCCGCGTTCG
>CAZXSG010001088.1:0-2043 GCA_964643185.1 uncultured Holophagales bacterium | reverse complement strand
CGTTTGCAGACGCTGGTTGGTTGCGTCTCGGTCTCGCGACCGGTGACAGCGGCCCCACGCCGGGACCCTCGAGCCGGGCCGCTGCGATTCCGTGCTTCTCGACGAGCAGCTTCACCACGGCCCGGGCGCGGGCCTCGGAGAGGGTGCGGTTGTGCTCGAACACACCGGTCATGTCGGTGTGACCCACCACGAAGAGCATCAGCGGGGGCCGCTGCGAGAGCAGCCTGGCGATCTCGTCGAGGGTGGGCTTCGATTCGGGTTTCACCTCGGCCGAGTTGGTCGCGAACGTGATGCCGTAGACGCTCACGCGGCCGTCCTTGTCGAGCCCCTGCGCGAGCGCCGCGGCATCGACGGCGACGAGCCCCTCCTCCATGCCCCGGACCTCCACGACGTCGAGCTGGGTGCGGCGGCGTCCCACCATGAGCGCGACGTAGGCCGTGCCACCGCCCTGGGTGAGCCTGGCCGCGAGGTATCGGGGATCGCCGTCTGAAGCGGCGAAGAGACCGTTGGCGCGGCCCCAGGCGCTCCGAGCCCACGAGGGTGCGCAGGTGTCGAGCGCGCAGGAATACACGATGCTCGCTCCCGCGGATTTCAGCACCTTTTCGTAGTTCGTGTAGATCTCGAGCGTCGAGCGGTCCTTCGGGTTTCCGTAGACGATCCGCGTGACCTTTCCGGAGACCTTCTCGCCGGCCGGGTCGCCCTTGTCGTTCTTTCCCGTGATGAAGAGGTATTCGCCGAACTCCGCGACCTTCCGGTCCTGGATGGCGGAGCCCTCGTAGCGCGACACGAGAGGATGGTCCTCCGGAGGTGCGGCGAAAAGGGCCGGGGCGATCAGCAGCGCGCAGGCCGCGGCGATCCGCCCGCCGCGCGGGTAGGAATGGAACATGAGCTCTCCTCCTCGCAAGGACCGTTTCCGAACGATAACAACCTCCTCCCGAGGTTGAGTAGCATCCGCGGCATGGACCTACAGAATGCCGTCGTCTTCGTCACGGGCGCGGGCCGGGGAATCGGCCGCGCCACCGCTCACGCCTTCGCGCAGGGAGGCGCCCGTGTCGCGCTCATGGGCAAGACCAAGAAGAACCTCGAGAAGGTTCAGAAAGAGCTGAAGGCGACGGGGGTCGCCACGGCCATCGTGCCCGGCGACGTCGCCGACGAGGGCACCGTCTCGCGGTGCGTGGCCGCAGCCGAGCAGCAGCTCGGCCCGATCGACGTGCTCGTGAACAACGCGGGCATCTTCCAGATGAGCCCGATCGACAAGGTCGACGCGCTCGCGTTCGACCGCATCCTCGCGACGAATCTTCGGGGACCGTTCCTCCTCTCGCGCGCCGTTCTCCCCGGCATGAAGGCCCGCAGGAAGGGACACATCGTCAACATCTCGTCGACCGCGGGAAAGCGCGGTTTCTCCGGCGGAGGCGCCTACTGCGCGTCGAAGTTCGGTCTCGCCGGCCTCTCGGAGGCCGTGATGTACGAGGCCCGACCGTTCGACGTGCGCGTGACGTGCCTCTTCCCGTCCACGGTGGCGACCGACATGATCCGGTCGAGCGGTCTCTCGTTCAGCGAGGAGAAGGCCCTGAAGCCCGAGGACATCGCGCAGGCGATCGTCTCCCTCGTGAAGCTCGAGGGACGAGCCCTTCCCACGCAGCTCGAGATCTGGCAGACGAACCCCTAAGACCCAAGAACCCGGAAAAATTCAGCGCCGGAGGCGTTCCCCGGCCCGGAGGGCTGAACAAATTCAGCGCCGGAGGCGTTTCCCGGCCCGGAGGGCTGAACAAATTCAGCGCCGGAGGCGTTCCCCGGCCCGGAGGGCTGAACAAATTCAGTCCCTACGGACCGGCGAGGCGGTAGACCAGGCCCATTCCCTTCGTCTCCGCGGCCTTCAGCTCGGCGTGCTTGGCGAGCGCTTCGTCCACGTTCGGGAACTCGCCCACCACGGCCCGGAACCAGATGCCCTTCTCACCGAGGTCGACCTCGATCGTGCTGGCGGTGAGGCCCAGACGTTTTCCGATCGCGGCGGTTTCCTTCTCCACGACCTTCCGGTCCTTG
>CAZXSG010001087.1:0-2051 GCA_964643185.1 uncultured Holophagales bacterium | reverse complement strand
CTGCACTGCTGGGGAAGGCATCTGCAACGGGCAGATTTTCGGGCTCGGGCCCGTTGCTCTTCAGCACCCGTTTCCGGGAATCGCCGTCAAGCGGTGCCGTCGATCCCCGACGAGCCCTCCCCGGACTCCGTAAGCTCTGATGTGAGGGGCCCCGGGAGGTTCAGCCGGGTTCGCGGGCTCGTGCTCGGTGCGGCCGTCGGGGACGCGCTCGGGCTGCCGTTCGAGGGGCTCTCCGCGGGCCGGGCACGACGCCTCTTTCCGGGGCCCCTGCGCCATCGGCTCGTCTTCGGGCGCGGAATGACCAGCGACGACACGGAGCATCTGTTCCTGACGGGACAGGCGCTCCTCGCGAGCGCCGGAGACGTGCCCCGCTTCGAGCGTTCGCTCCCCTGGCGCCTCCGCGGATGGCTCGCCGCGCTCCCCGCCGGAGTCGGCCTGGCGACGCTCCGCGCCACGATCAAGCTGTGGATCGGGCTGATCCTGCCCATCCGCAGCGGGGTCCGCTCCGCCGGAAACGGCGCGACGATGCGCAGCGCGGTGATCGGCGCGTTCGCGTCCGACGACCCCGCCAAGAGGAGGGCGCTCTGTGACGCGTCTTCGCTCCTCACCCACACCGACCCGCGCGCCGTGGTCGCAGCGAGGGCCGTCGCCGAGATCGCCGCGCTCGAGCTGCGGGAGGGAAACGACCTGCGTCCCGCGGCGAACGAAGTCGTGGAGCGGCTCCGAGCGCCCCCGGACGAACCGCTGCCCGAGTGGGAGCGTATGCTCGACGCGTTCCTGGCCGCCGCTGAAGGCGATGAATCCGTGGAGAGCTTCGCCGTGCGGCTCGGACAGCGGGGATTCGTCACGGGCTATGCCCTCCACAGTGTGCCTGTGGCGCTCTACGCCTGGTGGCGCCACCACGGCGACTTCGCGGAAACGCTGCGGAGCGTGATCGCACTCGGTGGTGACACCGACACGACCGGCGCGTTCGCGGGTGCGCTCGCCGGAGTTACCTGCGGCGCCGAGGGAATCCCTCCCGCGTGGATCGACGGACTTTGGGAGTGGCCCCGCGGACGCGGCGCCCTCGAGGAGCTGGCCGCACGGCTTTCGGCCGTCCCGGCCGGGGCTCCGGCGCGAATCTTCCTGCCCGGCGTTCTCCTGCGGAACCCGGTCTTCCTCGTCATCGTGCTGGTGCACGGGCTCCGGCGCGCCTTTCCGCCCTACGGCGGCGGTCCGGGTCAGCTCCCGGAGAATCGCACCGCGTAGATCGGCGGCAGATGCGCCGACAGGCTCTGCCAGGTGTCTCCCTGGTCCTCCGAAACCCACAGTGAGCCCGTCGTCGAACCCATGGCGAGGACGTCTCCCGTGGCGTCCACGGCGAGGCCGTGGCGGTACACGAGATCGTAGGCCGGGCCCTCGGGGAGCCCCTGGCTCAGCACGTCGAACGTCTTTCCGCCGTCCCGTGTCCGCGAAGCCGCGAAGCGCCCGTTCACCGGGATGCGACACTCGTCCTTCACGGCCGGCACGAACCACGCCGTCTCCGGATCCTTCGGGTGCGCGGCGACAGCGAAGCCGAAGACGGAAGGCGCCGCAGCGGGAATCTCGTGCCAGGACGCGGCCCCGTCCACGGTGCGGAAGACGCCGTTGTGGTGCTGCGCCCACAGCACGTCCGGCGCCGCGGCGCACCGCGCGACGAGGTGCGGATCCTGGATGTTCGGGTCGCCGCGCTCGGAGTCGGGCATGTACGCCGCGAACATTCCGGTCGCACAGAGGTTCCAGCTGTCCCCGCCGTCGCGGGTCTCCCAAACGCCGCCGCAGGAGATCCCGATCGTGACGTGGCGCGAATCCCTCGGATCCACCAGGATCGAGTGGATGCCCGCGTGGTCGTAGCCGCCCCCGAACCACTTGCGGCGCTCCTCGCGGTCCCACAGAGACCGCACCAGGCTCCCCGAGTCCCCACGACCTGCCGAGCGGAAAAGGCCGCCCGGGAGCGTCCCCGCCCACAGCACCCCGGGCCCCTCCGCGCCGCCGGTCCCCGGGCTCCCGGTCCGCGGGGCCGACCCAGGTGC
>CAZXSG010001086.1:0-2053 GCA_964643185.1 uncultured Holophagales bacterium | reverse complement strand
GGCACCGATGCGGGGCTACACGACTTCAGCGGCTTGCGGGGCAAGCGGGGCGCCATTCCGCACCGCTACTCGAACCAGCACATCCTCATCGCGAAGCTCATGGACCGGTTCGGCTTCCTGCCGACGGACGTCGAGCTCGTGGACTTCCCGCCTCCGGAAATGCCGTCGGGCCTCAAGACGAAGCAGTTCGACGCCTACCTTTCCGGGGAGCCGTTCCCGGCGAAGGCCGAGGTCGACGGCTTCGGCAAGGTCCTCTACTACACCAAGGACGTCTGGCCGAACTTCATCTCGTGCGTCCTCGTGGTCCACGAGGACCTGATCAAACAGGATCGCGCCCTGGTGCAGGAGCTGGTGGACGGCATCGCGGCTTCGGGCAAGTGGATCGACTCCCCGGGAGAAGACCTCACGAAGGGCGTGTACACAGCCGAAAACGCGCCGGCCCCGGGAACTCCCGAGCGCGACAAGGCCGTGATCGTCACGGACGAGTTCGGCAAGACGCACCGCATGCAGGCCGCGGCGATCAGCGCGCGCAAGGAGTACTACAACCAGGATCCGGAGCTCATGAAGTTCGTGCTCTCCAAGCCCCCCGACCGCGTGAAGTACACGCAGCTCGAGCCGGCGCGCCCGGACTTCGAGGAGATCCAGCGCTACGCCGAGCGGCTCGGGTATTTCGACTTCCGTCCCGTGACGGCGCAGGACCCGTTCGGCTTCGACGATTACGTCGACCCGAGCTTCGTCGTCAACGTCCCAAAGGCGCCTCTCGCGGCCCCCGCGAAGTGACATGCTGAGCCGCGTTCGCCGGGTCCTCCGGCCCTTCCTCGGCCTCGCCTTCTTCATCCTCGTGTGGCACCTCGCGACGCTGGGCAACAAGCGTACGGACGTGGCCGGCCCCTACCTCACGCTTCTCGGCCTGCGCGACCTCCTCGTCCAGGGCGTGCTCCTGAAGAACATCGTCGCGTCGGTGTTCCGCGTCGCGTGGGGGTTCTCCCTCGCGGCCCTCGTGGGCATTCCGCTCGGGCTCGCGCTCGGACGCTTCGCGATCCTGAACCAGCTCTTCAACCCTCCGGTCCAGGTCCTCCGGCCGATCTCCCCCATCGCCTGGCTCCCCATCGCGACGCTGCTCTTCGGGCGCGTCCGGTGGTTCGACCCCAGCGATCTCGCCGCCATCTTTCTCATCTTCCTGGCGTCGTTCTTCTCGATCACGACCTCCACGGCGTCGGCCGTCGCCAACATCGAGACGAAGTACGTGAGGTCGGCACAGAACCTGGGCGTCAAGGGTCTGCGGTTCGCGACGAGCGTGCTCCTCCCGGCTGCGATGCCGCAGATCCTCACGGGCCTGCGCATCACGCTCGGTCTCGCCTGGGTCGTCGTGGTCGCCGCCGAGATGCTGGGCGTCTCCTCAGGTCTCGGCTTCCAGGTGAACGACGCGCGCAACAACCTGCGGTACGACATCGTGCTCGCGGCCATGGTGGTCATCGGGCTCATCGGGCTGGCCCTGGACGCCGTCATGCGGGCCATCGAAAAGGCCGAGCTCACGCGGCGCGGCATCCTGAGGGCGAATTGAGCACCAGCCCGGTCAAGATCCGCATCGAGGGCGTCTTCAAGGAGTTCCGCACGAAGAAGGGCTCGGTGAGCGTGCTCGAAGGCATCGACCTCGAGGTGCGGGCCGGCGAGTTCGTGGCGATCGTGGGGCCTTCGGGCTGCGGCAAGTCGACGCTCCTCAACTGCATCGCCGGCTTCGAGAAGACGACGGGCGGCACGCTCCTCGTCGACGGCGCGCCCGTGGACGAGCCGTCCCGCAAGCGCGTCTTCGTGTTCCAGGAGACCGGCATCTTCCCGTGGCTCACGGTGAACGAGAACGTGGGCTTCGGCCTCTTCGACCGGTCCGCGAAGGAACGTGACGAGATCGTGGCGAAGAACGTCGCTCTCGTCGGCCTCGAGGGCTTCGAGAAGGCCTACCCGGCCGAGCTCTCCGGCGGCATGAAGCAGCGGGTCGGGATCGCGCGTGCCCTTGCCGTCGAGTCCGACGTGCTCTATCTCGACGAGCCGTTCG
>CAZXSG010001085.1:0-2055 GCA_964643185.1 uncultured Holophagales bacterium | reverse complement strand
CCGCTGCCAGGCCGGCCTCGGCAAGCTCGGCGGACTCAGGATGAGGGTTGCTCAACGAGCGGAGTAGGCCGTCCCAGCGCCGCTTCATCAACTCGTGCTCAGGGGCTTGCGCCGGCCTCTCGCTCATGCGTGGCCCTACGCGTCGACGCCGATCGCTCGACGAATCGCGCCGGCCATGTCCTCGGCCACCTCACGCACGACGGTGCCGTCCTTGCCTTCCACCATGACGCGGGCCAGCGACTCGGTGCCGCTGTAGCGGAGGAGGATGCGGCCGTCGCCGGCGAGGCGCTCCTCAGCCAGCTCTCGCGACGTGGTGAGCGCCGGGATGCTCTCGAACGCGACCTTCTCGCGCACCTTGATGTTCACGAGGATCTGCGGCGTGTGCACGATGCGCTCCTGCGCGGCGAGAGGCGTGCCCGTGCCGGCCACGAGCGCCGCGACGTGGAGGCCGGCCAGCGTGCCGTCGCCCGTCGCGCCGAGGTCGCTTCGAATGAGGTGCCCCGAGGGCTCGCCGCCGAGCACCGCGCCCGTGCGGTTCATCTCCTCCACCACGTAGCGGTCGCCCACCGCCGCGCGGAGGAGCGCGATGCCACGGTCGCGGAGAGCGGACTCCAGGCCGAAGTTCGACATCACCGTGCCCACGACGAACTCGGGCTTCTTGCCCTCGCGAAGGAGCTCGAGCGTCCAGAGGAACAGGATGTCGTCGCCGTCGAGGAGCCGGCCGTTGCCGTCGGCCGCGACGATGCGGTCCGCGTCGCCGTCGAGCGCGAGCCCGAGGTCGGCCTTGGCCGCAACCACCGCCGCCCGCATCCGCTCGGGGTGCAGCGCGCCGCAGTTCTCGTTGATGTTCCGCCCGTCCGGCTCGGCCGCAAGCAGCGTCACCCGCGCACCGGCCTGGATGAAGGCCCTCGGCGCGGACTCGAACGCCGCGCCGTTCGCGGCGTCGATCACGACGTGCAGGCCGTCGAGCCGGTGCGGCAGCGTGCTCACGAGGTGCGAGACGTAGTGCTCGAGGAGCCCCCGCGTGGGAGGGATCTCGATCGCGTACGCGGGGGCCGCGATCTCGATCGCCGCTTCCAGCGCGAGCTCCGTGGCGTCGGGGAGCTTGCGGCCCTCGCCCGAGAAGATCTTGATGCCGTTGTCGCGCCACGGGTTGTGCGAGGCCGACACCACGACTCCCGCGTGCGCCCGGAACGCGCGCGTCAGGAACGCCACGCCGGGTGTGGGGATGACGCCCGCGAAGCCCGCGGCGCCCCCGGCCGAAACGATGCCGCCCGCCAGCCCGTGCACGATCTCGGTGCACGACTCGCGGGTGTCGCAGCCGAGGACGACGCGCGGCTCGTGGATGCCGCCCGCGCGGAGCGTCGCGACGAGAGCCGCGCCCACGCGCGACACGGTGTCGAGGTCCAGCGGCGCACTGCCCGCCGCGCCGCGAATTCCGTCCGTTCCGAAAAGCTTTCGCATGCCCGTCCGGATTATCCGCGCTCGCCCGATGCCGATCGTTCCAGCACGACCAGGAAGCGAACCGACTCCGCGACGTCGTGTACGCGCACGATCACGGGACGCCGCCCCGCGAGCCTCGCGCAGACGGCCACGGCCGCGAGCGACTCCGGAAGCCGCTCCTTCGGCGGCACGCCCGAGACGCTGCCGAGGAAGGCCTTGCGGGAGGCCCCCACGAGGAGCGGTGCGTCCTCGGGAACGCACTCGTCGAGCGCTGAGAGCAGCGCGAAATTTTCACCCACCGTCTTTCCGAAACCGAGACCCGGGTCGAGCACGATTCTGTGTCGGGGCACGCCAGCGGCTTCCGCGACGTCTCGCGCGGCGGCGAGATCGGCGCGCACCTCGGCGACGACGTCGTCGAAGCGTGAGACCGCGAACGTCGTTTGCGGCGTGCCGCGGCAGTGGTTGAGGACGAGCGCCGCCTCGTGGGCGATCACGGCGGCGAGGAGCGCCGGCTCGGGCGCGAGGCCGGTGACGACGTTGACGAGATCCGCGCCGGCAACGAGCGCGGCCTCGGCCACCTCGGCGCTACGCGTGTCCACCGAGAGGACGGCG